>JAWERH010000192.1:0-4252 GCA_032482215.1 Veillonella sp.
CGATATTCTTTAATGAAATCTCCGATATACATAGATTCCTCCTATTTTTAGATACCTTTATATTGTAATTAAAAATATCATATATGGCAATAGATGAATAAGAGATGAACAAGTAAAAGCATTGAAGATATCCAAATAGTGTATAACTCATGTTTATATATGTATAAATTAATGGACAGTATAATTGTAAATAAAATTACAAAAATAAATTGACTTAATACGATAGCGGTGTTAATATTAACTCATAGAAAACATCATATTTGGGAATAGGTGCTGAAAAGCATAATAGAGAAGCTGGTTAAATGCCAGCACGGTCCCGCCACTGTATGGTCGAGCGAGTCTAAATTAAGTCACTGGGAAACTGGGAAGGCTAGATGAGCGATGACGCCGAGTCAGGAGAACTGCCTATTCAACATTCACCATTTGACCTACGAGAGATAGGGAGGAGAAGTTATATACGATTTTTATCAGAGATGATTTAAATTGTATTCGAAAGACCTTAATGTTGATGGCATGGTTATGGTGAATAATACCTTCTTGGTATTACCAGCATGACATGTGTTATGACTGTTAATATATTTTATGGTAAATGTAGGGCATGCATTTATTCATCATCATCCTAAAAAAGAGGCTGACCCAGGATTCTAGTAGTTCGGATTCTGGGTCAGTCTCTTTTTATTTTTAGGGGATACATGAAATTTAAGTTAATTCTAAAAAAATGATTGACGATGAATTATATACATGATATTATTATTTCAGTTGAGACGCGGGAGTGGCGGAATTGGCAGACGCACCAGACTTAGGATCTGTTCAAGTCCCTTCTCCCGCACCAACTTTATTGCACCTTTTGAGGTGCTATTTTTTTTGCCTAAAAATGTTATAATAAATGAGTTAGAACTATTTATTTAAATAATCATGAATACTATATGGTGCAGTATGGATAATACATTAACTAAGCTGCTTTCACAGAACCCATCCTTTGTGGATGGGCTAAACGCATTTCAGCGGAAAGGAAAGTCAGTCATATATGGTCTAAGTGGGTCTCAAAAGAGTTTCCTCTTAAACCAAGCTTTTGCTACAGGCCTTACAAAGCCCGTAGTTATCGTAGTCCATGATAAGGACCATAAAGAGATGTGGGAACGAGATTTAGCCTTTTTCTGGCCTAATATCCCAGTCCTATCATTTCCTATAACTGACAATGTGGAGTTTACAACCACTGCTCGTAGCCTTGAAGATCAAGGTGCACAAATGCGTGCTTTAGCATTGCTAGCATGGCAAGAACCTGCCGTAGTTATAGCGAATGCAGAAGAGGTTACACAATATGTAGTATCTCCTCAATATTTAAAAGGCCAGTCGTTACATTTTTCTTTGAATGATACGATTGATCGCGATACAGCTCTTGAACAGCTTGTCACAATTGGATATGAACGTGTAGACCAGGTGGAACAACGTGGTCATTTTGCCGTGCGTGGGGATATTCTAGATATTTATCCTGTTAACAGTGAACATCCAATACGAATTGAGTTCTTTGGCGATGAAATCGATACATTGCGGTTCTTCTCTGTTGAGAACCAACGTTCTATTGAACAAATTGATTCGTATACGGTGACACCTTTCTTCCTTGGTAAAAGTGATGCAGATTGCACCTTATTATCCTTTGTGAAAGAAGGGACTCTCATTTATGATGAGCCCGGTCGTATCCAGGAAGCATTAAAGAAATTCCTCAAGGAAGATCCTACACATCGTAAAAATCATTGCGACTGGAGTGAATTACAACGTACTGTAGAGGCTACAAATCAAGTAGCTTTCACATTTATGCAACAACGCTCTATCGGTCTACCTGGATTTAATCCAATCGGTATTCAAGGTAAGACGATGACGAGCTTTGAGCGTCAAATTCCCCTCCTAACAGATGAAATTAAGCAATGGCATTGGTATTAAATAACCAACAACGACGAGAAGGTATTGAACGAGCTCTTGAAGGTGAAGGGATTGCATTTGTTCATAGTGAGGAATGGATTGCAAAACCTAATACGGTCGTTATTTTACAAGGTTTATTGACCGATGGTTTTGAATTGCCAAATAGCCATTTAGTAGTTGTTGTAGAAGTCAATATTTACGGACAACAAAAACGTAAGCTTCGCAACAAGCCTAAAAAGGGCCAAGAAATCAACTACTTTACGGATTTAACACCAGGTGACTATGTAGTATGGTATTGGTAAGTATATTGGCCTTAAAACGATAGAAACAGAAGGCATTCACCGGGACTATATTGAAATCGCCTATGCTGGAACTGATAAGTTATTCCTACCAGCAAACAATCTAGATCAGTTACAAAAATACATTGGCAATGAAGGTGATGTGCCGCGCATCCATAAAATGGGTGGTCGTGATTGGGCTAAGGTTGTTACAAAGGCCAAAAAATCCATCGATGATTTGGCAGATAAGCTCGTTGAGATTTATGCACAACGAGAAATTACAGAAGGCTTTGCATTTTTGCCAGATCAACCATGGCAGCAAGAGTTTGAAGATGCCTTCCCTTATGAAGAAACGGAAGACCAATTACAGGCTACAGCAGAAATCAAGGCATCCATGGAAAAACCTGTTCCTATGGATCGTTTGTTGGCAGGTGATGTAGGCTTTGGTAAAACCGAAGTGGCTATGCGTGCCATCTTTAAGGCCGTTATGAGTGGCAAACAGGTTGCGGTACTTGTACCGACAACAGTTCTTGCACAGCAACATTTCCAAACCTTCTGGAATCGTTTTGCTCCATTTGGGGTCAAAGTAGATGTGCTCAATCGTTTCCGCAGTACATCTGAGAAGAAACAAGTTCTAAAAGGTGTAGAGGATGGCTCGATTGATGTTCTCATCGGAACCCATTCACTACTTAATAAAAAAGTAGTTTTTAAAGACTTAGGCATGCTTGTTGTTGATGAAGAACAACGCTTCGGAGTAGCACAAAAGGAAAAATGGAAAGAGTGGGCTAGTAATATTGATGTGCTCACCTTAAGTGCAACCCCAATTCCTCGGACCTTACATATGTCTCTTGTAGGCGTTCGGGAAATGTCTGTTATCAATACGCCACCAGAGGAACGATTACCGGTTCAGACCTATGTGGTGGAATATGATATGAACATCGTTGCTGATGCCATCAAGCGAGAATTGGCACGGGGCGGACAAGTTTACTTCGTATATAACCGCGTTGCATCAATTAATCATATGGGTGAGTTATTAGAATCAGCATTACCTGGTTTACGCTATGCTATTGCTCATGGTCAGATGACGGGCCGTCAAATTGAAGAAATTATGACGGATTTCTATGAAGGCCATTATGATGTATTATTGTCTACCAGTATCATTGAAACCGGCTTAGATATTCCTAATGCCAATACCATCATCATTTATGATGCGGACCGCTTAGGTTTATCTCAGCTATATCAAATGCGTGGCCGTGTAGGGCGTTCTCGTAGACGGGCTTATGCATACTTTATGTATCGTCCTGATAAAATGCTCTCTGAAGCGGCAGAAAAGCGCTTAAAAGCTATTGAAGAGTTCACAGAGCTCGGTGCTGGCTTTAAATTGGCGATGCGCGACTTAGAAATTCGCGGCGCTGGCAATTTATTAGGCTCGCAGCAACATGGTAATATCGCATCCGTCGGCTTTGGTATGTACGTAAGTATGTTAGAAGAAGCCATTGCGAAGGCTCAAAATAAAGAAGTTGAACGGGAAGTATCCATCGATCCAGCTATCGACTTAGAGGTAGATGCCTTTATCGACGATGCGTATATCAAGGATAGCGCTCGTAAGATCTCCGTATATCAACGGTTGTTACATATTAAATCCAAAGAACAGCTTGATGATATGACCGATGAACTCATCGATCGATTCGGTACTCCAACAGATCCAGTAGACCGATTATTGCGCATTGCCCAAATTAAAGAGCAAGCACGTTTACTTGGCATTAAAAGTATCGTCCGTAGAGATCAACAGCTTACCATTCATTGGCATGATGATTCTAAGATGGCCGACTGGGATATGGGGGCTGTACGAGAAGATCTATGGAAGAAGATGAAATTTGCAGACACCAAGCCAGCCACATTATATGTGAGCCTTAAAGGCATGAAAGGTTCTATTTTGACCATTACGGAAGCGGTGATGAAGGCTCTTAGCCAGAAATCATCGTCTAAGGAGGGCCTATGAATCGATTTTTAAAGGGTGCTATGATTTTAACCTTAGCTGGGATTATCGTTAA
>JAWERH010000193.1:0-3482 GCA_032482215.1 Veillonella sp.
ACTAAAGTATTAGATAATAACATTCGTATCGAAGCGTATCGTGAAGGAAGGAGGGGCGCTTATGTTCACGGGAATCGTTGAAGAAATCGGCCGTGTAGAAAGCATTAAAAAGGGCCCTAAATCCTTAGCCATTACAATTCGGGGGGATAAGATTTTTAGCGATTTAAAAATCGGTGACTCCGTAGCTGTTAACGGTGTATGTTTGACAGCTACTACCATTGGTAATGGCGTATTTACAGCCGATGTAATGCCTGAATCAATTAAGATGACTACTTTCACAAATTTGAAAGTTCATCAACCACTCAATTTAGAGCGAGCTATGCTTGCTAACGGTAGATTTGGTGGTCATATTGTGGCAGGTCACGTAGATGGTACAGGCCGCATCATTAACCGGGAACAAACGGATAATGCCATTATCTTTACCATAGAGGCTCCAAAATCTGTTATGGATTATGTTATCTATAAGGGATCTATAACTATCGATGGTATTAGCCTCACTATTATGCGACGAACGGACAGCAGTTTTTCCGTATCGATCATTCCTCACACCTTGAGCGAAACCATTCTAGGTTCTGCCCATATTGGGACGGAGGTCAATTTAGAAACGGATATCGCTGGTCGATACATTCGTCATTTTATGAATCTTGGTAGTGAACCTACCAAAGAGAAACCTAAGAAATCTATGCAATCCCTCTTAGTAGAGAATGGATTTATATAAAGTAAGGAGCGTTCCTATGAGCGAACAATTACATTCAATTGAAGAGGTCTTACAAGACCTTAAAGCTGGTAAACCTGTTATTATCGTTGATGATGAAAGCCGTGAAAATGAAGGCGATCTTATCATTGCTGCAGAGTTTGCTACACAAGAAAATATTAACTTTATGGTTAAATATGCGCGCGGTATCGTATGTACACCAATGCGTCGTGAAGCCTTAGAAAAGCTTGGCATCCCTGCAATGGTTGCTAAAAATACAGACAATCATGAAACAGCTTTCACTGTTACTGTAGACCATGTAGATACTACAACAGGCGTATCTCCAGCAGAACGTGCGTATACAATTCAAAAATTATTAGATTCTAATGCTAAACCAGAAGACTTCCGTCGTCCTGGTCACGTATTCCCTCTAGTATATAAAGAGGGTGGCGTATTAGTTCGCCAAGGCCATACAGAAGCATCAAGAGGCTGCTGTTATTTGTGAAATCACAAAAGACGATGGCGATATGGCTCGTTTGCCAGATCTATTACAATTTGCTAAAGAACATAATCTTAAAATTGCATCTGTAGCAGAACTTATTGAGTATCGTAAACAACATGAAGATATGGTAGAACTCGGTGCTTGTTCTAAACTACCTACTAAATTTGGTGACTTTAATATTTTTGTATTTAAAAATGATTTAGATCATAAAGAACATTTAGCTATCGTTAAAGGTAATGTACAAAACTGTGACGATGTTCTTGTACGTATTCACTCTGAATGTTTAACAGGTGATGTATTCGGTTCTAAACGTTGTGACCGTGGCATTGGTTTAACAAATAAAATTAAAGCCTATGCTTTACAAGAGCAAGGTTTAGATACTGTAGAGGCTAATGAACAATTAGGTTTCCCTGCAGATATGCGCGAATATTCCTTAGCAGCTCAAATTATTCGTTTCTTAGGTATTAAGAGTATTCGCTTGTTAACGAATAATCCTGAAAAACGCCATGGTTTAGAACATTGGGGTATCGATGTAACTAGCCGTGTACCGCTTATCATTGCAGCCAATAAATTCAATGCAGGCTACTTAAAAACAAAAGAAGAGAAAATGGGTCATATGTTAGAAGACTAATTATTTAGTTTTATTTAACAAATTGCTCGTCACATAAGAATTTCCTTTAATGGAATATAGGAGGTCAACATAATGAAGGTTCAAGAAGGTAACTTATTAGGTTCTGGTAAAAAATTTGCTATTATCGGCTCTCGTTTTAACGAGTTCATAACATCTAAATTAATTGGTGGCGCTGAAGATTGCTTATTGCGTCACGATGTAAAAGAAGAGGATATCACTGTTATCTGGGTACCAGGTGCTTATGAAATTCCATTGATTGCTAAAAAAGCTGCTTCATCTGGTCGCTTCGATGCAGTTATTTGTGTAGGTGCTGTTATCCGCGGTGCTACAACTCATTATGACTATGTATGTAATGAAGTAGCAAAGGGTATTGCTCATGTTTCCTTGGAAACTGGTATTCCTGTTATGTTCGGTGTAGTAACAACTGAAAACATTGAACAAGCAATCGAACGTGCTGGTACTAAAGCTGGCAATAAGGGTTACGACTGTGCTATGGGCGCTATTGAAATGGTTAATCTTATCGATCAATTCTAATAATTACATAGTAAACACTCAGTATCTTATGATGCTGGGTGTTTTTATATTATCGAAAATATGTTCTTTTAACTTGAAGTTAGTGTAGACGAACATATATTTCCTATTATTGAAAAGTAATTCTATGACATGATATACTATAAAAGCACTATTATGTGTGTACGATTTATTAATTAGAAATAAGGAATGATAGAATGGATTATATAAAACGTTTTACGACTCGCGAAGGGGTTCGTATGTCTTTAGCGGTAACAACAGATACTGTTGAAACAGCTCGCGTACGTCATGATTTATGGCCTGTAGCAACGGCTGCTTTAGGTCGTGCTATGACTGGTGCTATTTTATTGGCTGGGGACTTTAAAAACCATGAAAATGTAAGTCTTCGCATCAAAGGTGATGGTCCTTTAGGCGTTGTTCACGTAGATGCTTTTGCAGATAATACAGTTCGTGGATATGTGGATGAGCCACATGTAGATGTACCTTTAAAACGAGCTGGTAAGCTTGATGTAGGTGCTGCTGTAGGCCATAATGGGGAAGTCCAAGTAACTCGCTTCACACAATTAGCACAAGACTATACCTCCACAAGTCCTATTCAAAGTGGTGAAGTAGCAGAGGATTTGGCTTACTATTTATATGCTTCTGAGCAAGTACCTTCTACCATTAGTTTAGGTGTATTGGTAGACCCAGATTATCATACTGTTGTGGCAGGCGGTTTTATCGTACAAGCTTTGCCAGATGCTACAGATGAAGCATTAGCCCAAGTAGAAAAGAATATTAATGAACTTGGCCCTATTACAGAATATTTGAAAGCAAATCCAGATGGTAAAGGTCTTATGGAACGCGTTCTTGATGGCTTAACTGTGAATGAAGTATATAATGAACCGATTCATTTCCAATGTCGTTGTGGCCGCGATCGCTTTGGTTCCGTACTCATGACATTAAGAGAAGAAGATAAAGAGGCTATTCTAGAAGATGAAGTAACAGAGCTTGTTTGTCACTATTGTAATGAAAAATATCATTTCACACGTGAAGAGTTACAAGATATGTTTGCTCCTAAAGGTCCAATTCAATAAAACTTTATAATATGTTGAAAAAATACAGGCTACTAGGTTTTTCCTATA
>JAWERH010000194.1:0-3904 GCA_032482215.1 Veillonella sp.
TCGCCATCAACAGTCCACATAACCATGGATGGACCACCGATTGCATAATCCACTTTCAATTTTGGATATAATAAGTCGCCTTTTTTAGCATAGTGAACAGATACTTGGCGTACTGTATTTACATCATCGATGGTTGCTGTTTTATCTGCTACTTTAGGACGAATAGATTCAATCAACTCATCAAGGGCTTTATTTTCCTCTGTTAATTGGTTGAGCGGATGACCTACAGTTTCTACCAATATTACTACGCTCTTGCTCTTTTCTTGAGCCTCTAGAACAGCCTCTACCTTAGCATGTTCAGCATCCATTTGTTCATGAATAGTAGAACCATGGAACAATGCAGAGTGAAGGTCGCATAATTGTTGTACCTCTTCTAAAGGTGTACCTTCGCGCATAAGACCTTGTTCGGCTTTCATGATTTCACTCGCCTCAACATGTTTGAATTGGCTCGCAAAATCTTCACGAACAGAACCAAGCTCTTCACCTGTGCCCAAACGTTTCAAGAAACCTTTCAATTGCTCTACACGTTCGCTATCTTGTACAGATGCATCAGCATCAACTTTAGAACTGTCGTCAGACTCAGCTACGTCTACACTAGTAACATCTTCTTTGGCAGTACTATCTTCAACTTTAGAAGTTACTACTGTATTAGCGCTACTCTCAGCAGAAGCACTTGCGCCGGCATTAACACTTTCGCCATGTAAGTTAGGCATTTCACCTTCCAAGGTAAAGCCTGCTTTCATAAATGCGCTCACGATATCTATCATGGATACGCCTTTCATTTTAGCCCCTTTAGGAATGGTCATAATTTTGCCTACAGAGTTCAACATCACCTTATTAGTGATTTCGCTGAACCCTAAGCTTTTCATAATCTCTGTTACTTCAGGATATTCTTTTACCAAATCATATACAGATTTGGACAAATCTAATTTCTTTTCCATTTTGATCCCCTCGTGTCAAAAATATTGTTTATTACATATGTGAGTAACCCTCTATACGTCTTCGTATACAAGGCAATTTACATTCTGAAAGGTTTATCTAAAATAACCTATGACACTATGATAAACGATATCGATTGGAAAATCTGTATCCATGGCTATACTTTTGAAAGATATTCCAAAAATATTGAAATTTCATATAAAAATAACGGATAGCTGAGAATTCAAAGTCACCTAAGCAATCAAAGCGCTTTGAACCAACTATCCGTTATCTATTAAAATATATATCTAGTTTTTAGAAAGATGAAAGTTCTGAGAGATTTATTAGTTTTGTTTCAATGCTTTTTTGTAGTTTTCAGAAACTTTGTCCCAATTAATAACGCGGAAGAATTCCTTAATGTAATCTGGGCGACGGTTTTGGTAGTGCAAGTAGTATGCATGTTCCCAAACATCTAAGCAAAGGATGGCTATTTTACCTTCTAGTAGAGGGTTATCTTGGTTTGCAGTAGATGTCACTTCTAGTTTGCCATCTTTGTTTACCACAAGCCATGCCCAGCCAGAACCAAAGCGTGTAGCTGCCGCAGCGGAGAAGCTTTCAACAAAGGCATCATAGCCACCAAGTTCTGCGTCGATAGCCTCTTTCAAAGGGCCTTCCAATTTAGACGTATCTGGTTTTGTCATGACTTCCCAGAACATAGTGTGGTTCTTGTGACCGCCACCATTGTTGATAACCGCTTGGCGGATGTCCTCTGGCACATTAGCGATGTCGCCGAGGATGCAGTCTACACAGCCATAAGCTAGATCAGGGTATTTCGCGATAGCAGCGTTCAAATTATTAACATACGCTTGATGGTGCTTATCATGGTGCGATAGCAGCGTTCAAATTATTAACATACGCTTGATGGTGCTTATCATGGTGCAATTTCATTGTTTCTGCGTCGATAACAGGCTCAAGATAATCATAAGCATATGGTAATGGTGCGAGTTCGAAAGGTTTCATGATAGTCCTCCTTAAATTTAGGGCATGGAACGATATGTATCAGTACGTATCATTCTGGTGAAAGCGTTTCGATGCACCTGCATCTTTATTTTATTTAATTGATATGAATTATCATTTTTATTTATTCTACATTGTATATAGAAAATCGTCAATATGATTTTCCATGTAAAAAGGCTATAGGATTTCCTATAGCCTTTGGGTTCGGCACATTTTCATTGTTGTTAACGCCGCTTGATGGGATTCCTCTGTTACACCTGCACAACAGCTAGAGTCTACATAAACAGGAATTTCTGGTAAGCCCGCTTTCAGTATAATCGCATTAGAAACGACGCATATATCAGTGCATAAACCAACGAGTGTAATAGACTCAATCGGGTTCACCGAGTTCATCCCTTCCAAACGAGATAAGAGTTCAAGGGATCCAAAATTAGGTTTATCTATAAAGGATACAGGGCTCATGACAGGACGCCCTTCTGCAGCTTCGATTAAGCTCGGCACAATATGCCATCCCTCTGTATTCTTCACACAATGTGTTACAGGTAAAAACTTGCCCTCTTGGCTTTCAAGATAATTAGTATCATGCGTATCGCGTGTAAATATAATAGGCCCGTCAAAGTTCTCAATTTTTTTGCGCACATTTTCTACAATCATCTGTGCTTGCGCTGAACCAAGAGCGCCATCTACGAAATCTTTTTGCATACAGTCATTTATTCTTTTTCCTCAGCTAACGCATGACGTACGCGGTGTGGCTCATTATGAGCTAGCTTTCCTGCTGCCGCAGCTGCCACGGCCCCCACTAAATCATCGAGGAATGTATTACAATGGCCACCAGCCTTGCTATCTAACTTTTTAATGATGCCTGGCTTTACCTTATCTAAATAGCCATAGTTCGTAAACCCTATGGAACCGTATATATTAACGATGGAAAAGGCTAAGATTTCGTCGATACCATAGAGGCTTTCATCATTGGCCACAATACCTTGCAAGGGCTGAGATAATTTATTTTGTTCCGTCAACTTGTCTAGCTCAATGCCCGTAATAATTGCATTATGTACCTCTCGTTTTGAAAGGACCGACGCCACATGTTCACGGCATTCTTCAATTGTTAGATTAGGCATATAAGGTTTTTGAACATATAAAACGAGCTCTGCCATATCCTCCAACGTAACGCCACGCTCCGCCAGAAGATCGTAAGTATATTTCTCTAAATCCTTTGTAGATTCCATAACCGCTCCTTTATTTTTTATGAGGGTGTTCACCTGATACGATTACAATGCTAACTGGAATTGTCACAACTAATGCTTCATCAGTATCCACATGTTTCGTATGCCAAGCGGCCTCTTTTGCAGCCTCTTCAAAAATCGGATATGCATCGCGATCTAATTTCCAATTATTAGGTCCTGCTTCAACGGCTACGATATTCCCTTTACTATCTGTTTTAATTTCTAGAGGAACAATCAAGGTGCCATCGGCACTCGTCTTGAAAGCCTCACTAGGAATGATGACATTATAAGAGATTTGTTGCTGTAATTCATATGTACGCTTATCTGTGGGCTTTAAATCTGCCGCTAAAGAGCTAATATTCCCCATCATAGACGCCAATACAGCTAATAATACAACCCTTTTAAACATAGTTTTTCTCCCCCAAGTACTTTCCACTACACGCAGTATACGTTGATTATACCACGAAAAAATCCCTACCGAACGTATCGATAGGGATTTCTTAAATTAGATTTTCTTAACCATTTCAGATTTCAATGCCATCGCACCGAAACCATCGATTTTACAATCGATATCATGGCCATCGCTTGCATCAGTGATGAGGCGAATATTTTTAACACGCGTACCTTGTTTCAATACGCCAGCGCCTTTTACTTTGAGGTCTTTTACAACAACAACTGTATCGCCATCAGCTAGCTCGTTGCCGTTAGCATCGCGAATGATACCTGCTTCAGCTGCAGCTTGT
>JAWERH010000195.1:0-2113 GCA_032482215.1 Veillonella sp.
TAGACCAGCTGATACAGTCGTCACATCCTTATGTTGCTCCGCTGCAAGGGCCCGTGTAATACCTTCAGCCATAGGGCTACGGCAAGTATTACCGGTACACACAAATAAAATATTCATAATAACATCCTTACTTAATCACATTTTGTGATTACTTTATACATTATAGCAAATTCATCCAATATGTAAAGACATATTTCTATTATCAGTGGACATTTTTATGCTAGTAAATTTACTTATAAATGATATGGTGACTAGATGCCTTTTCCATACGATTCATAATAGCAACGCCAAAACCATCATCATTAACACCTTCTGCTAAGATTAAGGTAACATGATTTTCGTTAAAATGTAATAGGCTTTTGTAAAAGTCATGGCCCAATGATAAGGCATCACCATGATGGCCAAAACAATGGCACAAAAAGCGTGTATCATCTTTGATCAGGTCATACGTTTCATGACTAATCAAACAACCGATAGGACCGTCTTTACCGTCTGAAAGCTTCTTAAACGTAGATGCTATGACCTCTGGATTACCTACAACAACTGTCATAGGTGCATCAGGCGCATAATGCGTATACTTCATACCAGGAGCCTTTGGCTTAGTGGTAGCATTAACTAGCGCAGTATCATACTCAACCGTAGACACAACATTTTCAAGTTGAGCTTTTGTAATTCCGCCCGGTCTCAATATAATGATCTTATCATCATGCACTTCCACTACAGTAGATTCTACACCAATCGTACATGGACCAGCATCTAAAATATAAGAAATACGGCCCTTCATATCATGGTAAACATCTTGTGCCGTTGTAGGGCTTGGACGACCAGATATATTTGCACTAGGAGCCGCTACAGGTACACCAACGCGTTCTAATAATGCACGGCATACATTATGATCAGGACAACGCAATGCTACGCGAGGTAACCCTCCAGTAGCACGATTTGGCACTAAATCAGATTTAGGCAATGTAATCGTTAATGGCCCTGGCCAAAATGTATCCATTAATAGTTGTGCCGTATTTGAAACCTCTGTTACCAAAGGTTTTATACTTTCACTATTAGGAACATGCAAGATAAGAGGATTATCTGAAGGGCGACCTTTTGCAGCATAGATTTTATCCATTGCCTCTGGATCAAGACCATTAGCACCGAGTCCATATACAGTTTCAGTAGGAATGGACACCAATTCCCCATTACGTAAAGCGCGAGCGAGCATATCTAGTTCTTGTTCTGATGGATTTGTAATAATTTGAGTATCCATATTATCCCTCATATACTGCGGTTACAACACGGTTATTACCACCAAGATCAGCGATACACTGAATGTTAGAGTAATGACCAGCTTCTTTTAATAAAGCCTTTACCTCTTCTGCTTGATCGTAACCTATTTCAAAGGCTATACGGCCTTGTGGTTTTAAATATGTACCGCACGCTTTAGCTAAAATACGATAGAATTCTAATCCATCTTCACCACCAAATAAGGCAATATGAGGCTCATTTAATACATCCTGGGACAATAATTTAGCATCTCCTGTACGGATATATGGTGGATTCGATACGATGAGGTCAAACTTTTCAGCTTTACCGTCTAAGGCAGAAAACATATCGGACTCTAATAATTGAACACGATCATTTAAGTTAAATCTTTCCCTATTCTCCTCAGCCACTGACAAGGCATCCGTAGATATTTCAAGACCTACACCACACGCATTCGGCAAATAGTGTAATAGACTAATTAGTATCGTACCAGGGCCTGTACATACATCAAGGATATGCACATTACTATCTTTTGGGTACGCACCTAGTACATGCTCAATTAAGGTTTCCGTATCAGGTCGTGGAATCAAAACTTTATCATTAACCTTAAAGGTCAATCCCATAAAGTCCTTTTCCCCAATTATGGCCGCTACACAATGACCCTTAGCTCGTTCTTGAACAAGAGGTCTAAAGGCGTCAAGTTCCTCTTGAATAAGCGGTTGGTCATAATGAGTATATAGATAAATACGATCCTTGCCTAAAACGTGAGAAAGCAGTACTTCCCCATCAAGTCGAGGTGTATCCATCTCCTTGCTTTGAAAGTACTGCTCTGTCCACTGGAGAATACGACCGATTG
>JAWERH010000196.1:0-4543 GCA_032482215.1 Veillonella sp.
ATAAAGTTGGATGGCATAGCGTACTTTCACATGGTCAATATGGACCCTATGGGCCACAAAGTGTTTATGCCATGTTCATTCCTTGGCAAGCTGATGAGGAAACTCGTCAAGATGCCATTACAGAGGCCAAACGGGCTAAAGCAGAAGGTGGAGCTAGCCGCTATGTTGTGGTCGATCCACTTGGTGAAGGTCAGTATGAACTATAATTGTAGTTTTTATAATATGGTAGAGATTCTTATAATATGGTAATGAATTTTTATGGAAATGCACTAAATTGTGTTAGCAACGGACATTACAATCTGATTCATGGTAATAAAAAATAGTTAACATGTGATATAATAAGAAAAGATAACGCCCCTTTGTGTAAGGGGCGTTCTAATGTTTAGATTTAGAATGGTGAGGTTCCTATGCGCAGCGATAATAGAACAAGAGTATGCAGAAGGTTCTGTACTCATTGAGTGCGGTAAGACAAAGGTTATCTGCACGGCTACTGTTGAGGATTCTGTGCCGCGCTGGCTAAAAGGATCCGGTCAAGGATGGGTAACCGCTGAATACTCCTTGTTGCCACGCTCTACGCAAACCCGTGTGAGCCGTGAGGCTGCAAAAGGGAAACAAACGGGTCGTACTGTGGAAATTCAACGTCTTATTGGCCGTGCATTGCGTGCTGTTGTAGACCTTGAAGCACTCGGTGAACGTTCTATTACGATCGACTGCGACGTTATCCAAGCTGATGGTGGTACGCGCACCGCCTCTATTACGGGCGCCTTTGTAGCCCTTGTTGATGCGGTAGACTTCACCTTTGGTGGAGCAGGCAAATTCCCAATTACTGATTTTTGTGCTGCTATTTCCGTAGGCATTGGTCCTGACGGTCCTATTACAGATCTTTGCTATGAAGAGGACAGCGCTGCTATCGTTGATATGAATGTGGTGCGCACCGGCTCTGGTAACATGGTTGAGGTACAAGGCACAGGCGAACACGGTACCTTTAACCGTGATGAACTCAATGCATTACTTGATTTAGCAGAGGCTGCTACCGATGAGCTTATGGCTAAACAACGTGAAGTACTTGGCGTGACAGCAAATAAAGTAGGTAAAGTATATCCTACGGCTTCGGAGGTGTAAGATGGAACAAATCGTACTTGCTACAGGAAATAAAGGGAAAATCCGTGAATTTTCTGAGGCGTTCTCCCATTTATCTATCGACTGTGTACCGGTGAAAGATGTCATTTCCATCGAGGAACCAGAGGAAACTGGTACAACCTTTATGGAAAATGCTCTTTTAAAAGCTCACTATTATGCAAAGGCTACGAATCGTCCATGCCTTGCTGATGACTCTGGTATCACTGTAGATGCTCTTAATGGGGCTCCAGGTGTGTATTCTGCTCGTTATGCCGGCCATCACGGTGATGATCAAGCTAATAATGAAAAATTGATTCGTGAGCTTCAAGGTAAAAGTGACCGCACAGGTCATTATGTGTGTGCTTTAGCCCTCGTATATCCTGATGGTCGTGAAGTGACAGCAGAAGGTTATTGCGATGGACTCGTCCAAGATGAGACAAAAGGGGATAACGGCTTTGGCTATGATCCGTATTTCTATGTGCCTGAGTTCAAGAAAACAATGGCTGAACTTAGCATCGAAGAAAAGGAAAAAATTAGTCATCGTGGCCGTGCATTACGCGAATTGATTAACAAGCTTTGATATTTTCGAACTATATGGTATAGTTCATATAAATATGTAATATAATAGTATTAGAGAACTTATAAAATGAAACGAATTGGTATTTTGAGTGATACCCATGGGTATCTAGAGGATATTGACCTCGTCTTGGAGGCTACCGCAGATCAAGATATTGATATGTGGCTTCACGCTGGAGATTTTGGTGATGATGCTCGCTATATGCAGGAGCATACGGATATTCCTGTGTATGCTGTGCGTGGTAATAATGACCGTGTACAACCTCTTGAGCCGCGCGAACAGTTGATTCCGCTAGAGGATACCTATATTTACATGACTCATGGTCATGAGGTATCATATTATAATCGAATACAGAAACTGATTGAGTTAGGAACTGATATGGGGGCTCGACTTATCGTATCTGGCCATAGCCATCATCATGGTGAGGTTCGTGTCCGTGATGCGGTATTTGTGAATCCCGGCAGTATATCGTTAGCTCGTGATCGCTCCGGTGGTACCTTTGCTATCGTTACCTACGATAATGGTCAGTTTGATGTAGAGTTTGTGTATAAACAAGAAATTGTTTAGTTATATGGTGAAAGCTTATTCTGATACGGTTTGAAAAGCTTTCAGAAAAATAGTAAGTCTATGCATGGAAAGGGTTATGACATATCATGGATACACCAGTTAAAGCAAAGCCTAAAATGAAATTATATGGTTTTAATAATCTCAAATACATTCAGTACATTGATGAAGTATACAATGCAGATCGTTTAACAGCTATTTTAACAGAGGTTAGCCATATTATTGGTGCCAACATCCTTAACGTAGCGAAACAAGACTATGATCCACAAGGTGCATCTGTAACCATTTTGATTTCTGAAGAGGAAATTGAAAAAGAAGATGTTGTAATGCATCTTGATAAATCTCACCTTACTGTACATACTTACCCTGAAAGCCATCCGCACAAAGGGATTAGTACATTCCGCGCCGACATTGAAGTGTCTACATGTGGTCAAATCTCTCCACTTAAAGCGCTTAACTATTTGATTCAAAGCTTTGACTCCGATATCCTTACATTGGACTACCATGTACGTGGCTTTACGCGCGACGTATCTGGTAAGAAAATCTATATCGATCATCGCATCAACTCTATCCAAAACTACATCAATGCAAAAACTCGCAATATGTACAATATGATTGATGTAAATGTGTACCAAGAAAATATTTTCCATACAAAAATGATGCTAAAAGAGTTTGATTTAGATAATTACCTATTTGGTATTACCGAAGCTGAATTGAGCGAACGAGAAATCAAGCAAATTAAACATCAATTAAAACAAGAAATGATGGAAATTTTCTATGGACGTAATTTGCCATCCGTAAAAGCATAAATAAAAATGTATATTCAGTATGCTCTTTGTCTTATCAGATAATGCGTATACAGTACCAAAGTAGATAAGCCCTATATGGTTTATCTACTTTTTGTTTAGTTATCATTTTTATTACTAGTATAAATTAATAGAATTTAATTCTAAAATGTTCGAAAAACTATATCGAAAAAACTTGAATTGTTATATTTCATTTTGTATAATACAATTAGTTAAAGGTATTAAATACCGACTCAAAAGAGTCCGAGTTTATCCACAAAGGAGAATTATTATGGACGTACGTGAATTAGCTGTACAAAAAAAACGTGAATTAAAAGGTTTCCTTACCATGCTTGCGTATTAAAGATAATGAAGCAGAATCCTTCGAATTAACTTGCCGTTCCAACATGGTTGCCGTTGTATCCGACGGTACTCGTGTACTTGGTCTTGGTGATATCGGCGCTGCAGCAGCACTGCCTGTAATGGAAGGTAAATCCTTATTGTTCAAAAAATTCGGCGATGTAGACTGCATTCCATTGGTTGTAGATACAAAAGATGCTGATACTTTGATCGACACTGTAAAATTATTGCAAAAGAACTTTGCTGGCATTAACTTGGAAGATATTTCTTCTCCTAAATGCTATGAAATCGAAAACCGTTTGAAAGAAGAATTGGAAATCCCTGTATTCCATGATGACACGGTACAGCTATCGCTTGCTTAGCTGGTGTTAAAGGTGCTCTTCGTCTTGTAAAAAAAGACTTAGCAACAGCTAAAATCGTTGTAAACGGTGCTGGTGCTGCTGGTGCAAACATCGCTCGTTTGTTATACCTTGCAGGCGCTCGTGATATTACATTGTTAGTATCCTCTGGCGTATTGCACAAAGACTACAAACGTCTTGATTCCTTGCAATCCGAATTGATCGACTTGCTTAAACTTGAAGAAAAACATGGCAATTTGGCTGAAAATGCGAAAGGCGCTGACATTCTTCTTGGCGTATCTGCAGCAGGCGTATTCACAAAAGACATTTTGGAAAACTTGGCTAACGATGCAATCGTATTCGCAATGGCTAACCCTAACCCAGAAGCAACATATGCTGATATGAAAGCAGCTGGTGTTCGTATCGCTGGTACTGGTCGTTCCGATGCTCCTAACCAAATCAACAACGTAGCAGTATTCCCTGGTGTCTTCCGCGGTGCTATCGATGTTCGTGCATCCAAAATCACTGACGAAATGAAATTGGCTGCTGCTGAAGCGTTGGCTCATTTAATTCCAGATAGCGAATTGAACGAAGAAAACATCATGCCATCCGTATTCGATCCTCGTGTAGCACCAGCTGTTGCTAAAGCAGTTGCTGAAGTTGCTGTAAAACAAGGTATCGCTAAAAACCCTCAAGTAGTTGAAGACGGTAGCTACGAAGGTTAATCTAAATAGCCAATAGGCTTACTTTAATCTTTAAGAATCGGGTAAGATAATATAAACTATACTGACATGCACCTC
>JAWERH010000197.1:0-4343 GCA_032482215.1 Veillonella sp.
AAAATACTCTCTTTTAGGTGAGATGGGTAATGAATTTTGGATTTCAAAAGTAAAATATCCCCCTATCGGTATCGTTGTAGCCGATACAATTTCCGGCGGACACGACATGATTTTCCTCGATTATCGTGAGTGCGGTCCAATCGGTGAACCTAAGGTAGTTCGTGTAGACCAAGAATGTGATTACTCAATTACTCTGTTAGCAGATAACTTTGGTGACTTTATTAAGAACTTATATTTCAGTATAGAAGACATTACGGATGAAGAGTTTCAAGAATTAAGTGATGTGGAAAAGGTTAAGCTCCTTAATGAACAAGAGGGTATCGATTTCAAGCGTGCGATGGAGTTATTAACTAATATAGGCATTGATAATTTGTCGCCTACATTGTTAAGCGCCTTAGGACGTATGTATAACAATACTGGCCGCGCAGCAGAGGCTATTGATTTATTTGAACGTATCGATGAGGCACATCGCGATTGGTCTTGGTATTATCGTTGTGGCTATGCTCATGGGATGCTAGGGTATGGTAAAAGCTATGAATCTGAACATGTACAGAAGGCATTACAATTAATAGAAACAGGCATAAAAATGACGAAAGAAGCCCATTTAGATAAACAGCTTGTCTGGTGCTGTGAAGTGGTAAAATATCACCTATTTAAAATTAAGCCAAAAGAGTACAAGGTGGATTATCCTTTGGTATATGAAACTATTAAGAATGTCTTTGATAAGAAAAATAGCAAAGATACTATAGAAGATAAAGTTACTACGGAAGGTAAAGTTACTGGAGATATTAATGAATGCGAAGAAGATGAGTATCCTACATATGATGTAGTACATTGGGTATTTAATAAGCAAACATATAGCAGAGAAGAGTTTTCTAAAGAATACAATAAAGAAGTAGAGAAATATGTAGATGATGAAGCAGACGACGATAGATTAGAAGAACCGGAAATTCTAGTAACCTATGAAGCTTGGATTGAAAGTACAGACCAACTTTTTGATAATGAACGTGTAACCGATGAAGAACTATTTGAAGAGGATAAAGAAGATGGTATGTGGCAAGTAGAAATCATGGCTCATCTTGTAGCTGATAATGGTAAATATTTTACAAGAGAAGAGTTGCTCTTTAAATTGCATAATCTAATGGCTAATAAAGAACTAGGTGATCACGTATTCTTTGAAGGTATTGAATACGAAGGCCATGAATGTGAAGGTTACGGGCTTATAGATAACGAAGATGGTATACCTGTATTCTATACATGCTGTGGTAGCTAACTAATAGATATATAATAGATTAGCCCTTCGCTTATGCGAGGGGCTTTTACTATATACTTAGAAAGTATATACTTCTGTGCTTTGGGCTACGTTATTTTATATAGTCTTCGTGTAAAATATTGAGAAAGTATTTTAGTAATTTTGAAATCAAAGCATTGTGATGAGAGAGAGGATGCCTATGAGTGAAAATGAACTCGTATATAATGTGATTATAGACTTCTTTATGAAGGTTTAGAATTCTGTTGGGATGAGAAACCATCAGGTGATTATTTAGATACTGTAAAAGTTCTTGCCAAAAATTACCATAAAAATATTGATAAGATTGCTGCTTTTATGCTTGAAGACATTCGAGAAATGTATGATGAATCTATTACTATAGATGATGTGAAAGAACGGATCGGTATCCCTCAAATTGATCCAGAGCTAGGTACTGTAACCTATTGTGAACAAACCTTTGATTATACGCATATATTTTGCTTTGAATTTTGGGACGATGAGTTTGAAGATTTAAATTACTTTGCTATTGATGGCTTGGCAAAACAGCTACTTTAGATACATAGTTAGTTTTGTGTTGTGAAGTAGTAGAGTACTATTAACCTCTATTAGTTCAAAGGATGACAAGGAGGATTATCCTATGATTTTTGATACCATAAAAAAACTGTTTAACAAGGATGAAAATACTGAGCAGATTGAATATCTCGGTACTGATAAAGATGGTAATAAAATATATGAAGGTTACTATCATGAGTTTAAGGGAATTCCTTGGGTTTTTAATAAAACTACTTATACTAGAGAAGAGTTCGATAAGGCGTTTTATGAATGCTTAGAAGAGCATAATGTTAATCGTGATAATTTACCGCCATTAGTAGAGCCTGAAATTCTTGTAAGCTATGAAGCATGGATTGAAAGTAAAAGTCAGCTTCACTCTAATGAATACTTGTACGAAGACGATGAATTAGAAGAATACGATAAAGAAGATGGTATGTGGCAAGTTGAAATCTATGCTCGCCTAAAAGCAGATAATGGACAGTACTTTACTACTGAAGAGCTTCTTTTCAAGCTACATAACTTAATGGCCTGCTGACGATGCCGACGATGTTTCTGATGATGAAGGAACTCCTGTATTTGTCGTATGGCTTGGTAGCTAGTAAATAGCTGTTTTTGTTATAAACTATTATTTTAAAATCAGTCAGTTATTGTTTTGTGATTATTATT
Organism: Veillonella sp.; assembly: GCA_032482215.1. Lineage (GTDB taxonomy): Bacteria > Bacillota > Negativicutes > Veillonellales > Veillonellaceae > Veillonella. The sequence continues at coordinate 2,489 of JAWERH010000197.1, forward strand.
TTGTGTTGTTTGTTATTATTATGATAAGATGAGTTCATATACATATTAATGATATGAGGGGAAGTGTATTGTATGTCTATGAGTGTTGAGCAATTTTTATCTTTGTCTGATACTGAACAGTTACAAACTATTAAAGATCTTAATGATATCGGTCAAGAGGAAATCATTATCGATGTATTGACGGGGGTTGGCATCGATAACTTATCTGTACCTTTATTAGGCGAGCTTGGTAGAGCCTATAACAATAACGATAAACCAGAAGAAGCTATTAAAGTATTTAAAGCCATCGATACAGAACATAGAGATGCAGTGTGGTATTATCGCTGTGCGTACTCCCATGGCTCTATTGCTTCTACTAATCATGAGGCTTATACATCAGAGAACATGCAACAGATGTTAGCTTTAGTAGATAATGGTGTACGATTAGCGACTAAAGAAGATCGAAATGATATAAAGGAATACTGCTTTGAAGTCATGGATATGTGCCGTTTACAAATGGATTTTGAAAAATGTGAAGTTGACTATCCTGATTTATGCTTAAACTATAGCAAGTATATAGCAGAGAAAAAGAAGAAAAGAGAAGGTGTACCTCGTCAACGAACTATCACTGTAGAAGAAATTTTAGCTATAGATGATATGTGGACCATAAATGAGCCTGCCTATTGGACTATCAATATTTATGGTTCGTATGATAACTATTTAGAATCTGCAAAAGGGTTCACCGTAGAGCAAAGATATCTTAACGCTATATGCTGGTATTTCGCTGAGGTTAATAATGGTGGGCATCATCAGTTTTTCTATAACTCTACAGGCATTGTATGGGAAGATGCTCTTGCAGGGTTACGCCTTTTCAAGATGGATATTCTAGCAGATAATTTACAATCCGTAATCGATTACTTTGGCGGGTCTGTTCCATTTGATAGAGCTGAGCGATGGACTATTTTACAAGATTGGGAAAATGAGGATGAATTATTCGATTTCCTAGATGGAAAAGACGATGTAGTCTATGAATATGAAGGCATATTTGAAGATGTATTTGTACATGAACATCCTGAATTATTTGTATTTGATGGAACCTATACAGTCTCAGAATAAGATTGGTGTATAATTAACATGTATAGTTGCTTTCACTATGATGTTTACTTTCACCAAATTATATTAGAGGTACTACATGTTAGATAAACAAGGCGTATATGACTGCCTACGTGACCATCATATCGATTTTGAAATTACGGATCACGCACCGTTATTTAGTATGGATGATAAGCCCAATGTAGAGTTGCCATATCCTGAGTGGGATGCAAAGAATTTATTTATTCGAGACCATAAACGGGAACATTATTATTTGATTACCGTTCGTGGTTCTAAGCGTGTGGATCTAAAACAGTTCCGTAAGGACCATAAGCTTAAAAAGATTTCCTTTGGTTCCGAAGAAGAGCTATGGGATATTTTGAAGATTAAACCAGGTCACGTATCTCCATTTTGTTTGCTCCACGATGAAGACCGTAAGGTACATTACTACATTGACGCGGATTATAAAGATAATCTAATCGGTATACATCCTAATCAAAATGATGCTACAGTATGGCTACAGGGAAAAGACTTAGTTAACTTAATTGAAGAACATGGTACAATAGTAGAATATATTACATTGTAATCTTGAAGTACTTAGGAGCATTTAAGAACGTCTATGAATAGAACATTATTAAAACGTATGATAATTACATCTGCTATTGCTGTATTAGGTGTGAACACGTCCTTTGCGGCTCTTGTTATGGAACGAGATCAATCTGTAGATACAGCACCTAGTGTCAATATGTATCGATTCGAAGTACCAGCAGAGTTACAAGGTACA
>JAWERH010000198.1:0-2353 GCA_032482215.1 Veillonella sp.
TGTCATGCTATAATCTATAAGAATAATATTGATTGTCGGAAAGAGGTGTATAGAATGAAACAAGGTATTCATCCAGACTATAAAGAAGCTACAGTAACTTGCGGTTGTGGCAACACATTCAAAACTGGCTCTGTAAAAGAAGACCTTCGTGTAGACGTTTGCTCCAAATGCCATCCGTTCTTCACTGGTCAACAACGCGCAGCTCAAGCTCGTGGTCGTATTGAACAATTTAACAAACGTTACGGCAAATAATTTGTCATGTAATGTAGCATCTATGGGCAGGGCTATGAGCTCTGCCTCTATTTGTTTATGAGAGGAGCTCTTGTGAACACAGAACGTATTAAAAAGTTTGTCGGTGGACAAGCTGTGATCGAAGGTGTCATGATGAGGGGCATTGTAGTTCAAAAAGAGCCTACAAAATCTATTGCTGACACATATCCAATTTTGAAAAAACCATTTCTTCGGGGCTGTGTAGCCCTTTATGAATCCCTCGTAATTGGCATGAAGGCCTTGTCCTTCTCTGCTAAGGCCGCTGGTGATGAAGAGGAAGAAATGTCTAATAGTGAAATTGCCATTACTATGGTTATTTCCACCATCTTTGCGATAGCTGTATTTTTGGCATTGCCTACATTTATCGTAAAATTTATTCCTGGTGTACAGGATAATCATGTTGTATTAAATCTCATTGAAGGTGTCATTCGTTTAGTTCTTTTCCTACTCTATATTTGGGGGATTGGACTTACAAAGGATATTCAACGAGTTTTCCAATATCATGGGGCAGAGCATAAAACGATTCATACTTATGAATTAGACTTGCCTCTCACTGTAGAAAACGTTCGCAAACAAAGTCGCTTACATCCGCGATGTGGCACGAATTTCTTACTTATCGTTATGGTTGTAAGTATCTTTGTATTTGCCTTTTTAGGTTGGCCTAATTTGTTAGAACGTATCGTAAGCCGCGTACTTCTCATGCCAGTAGTGGCAGGTATTGCGTACGAGGTTATTCGTCTTGCTGGTCGTAGTGAGCATTCCTTTGTGCAAGCTCTTATTAAACCTGGTCTTGCATTACAATACATGACGACACGTGAACCAGAAGATGATCAAATTGAAGTAGCTATACGAGCTCTTGAAGAGGTTCGCCCTCCTGAGAGTGATGCTTATGAAGAGGAATAAACATGCTAGTAGATAAATTACAAGTTATTGAAGATAAATTTATGGACCTGGAGCAGCGCATCAGTGACCCTGAAGTGATTGCGCGCCAAGATGAATGGCGTAAATTGACACGTCAACATGCTCAATTATCTGAAACAGTTGAAACATTCCGTACTTATAAAAAAGTATTAGCTGGTATTGATGAAGCTATGGAAGTTATCGAAGATAAATCCATGGATGAAGAATTCCGCGAAATGGCACAAGAGGAATTGAAAGAGCTAAAACCTCAAAAAGAGGAATTAGAAGAGAAATTACAAATTCTTTTATTGCCTAAAAACCCTAATGACGATAAAAACATCATCATCGAAATTCGCGGTGGTGCTGGCGGTGATGAAGCGGCATTGTTCGCAGGCGACTTGTTCCGCATGTACACAAAATATGCGGAAAGCCAAGGCTGGCGTTGTGAGATTATCGATGCTAATGAACCAGAACTTGGTGGCTTTAAAGAGGTTATTTTCTCTGTAGATGGTGAAAATGTATATTCTAAGATGAAATTTGAATCTGGTGTACATCGCGTACAACGTGTACCTGCTACAGAAACACAGGGCCGCGTGCATACATCTACCGTTACAGTAGCCGTATTACCAGAGATGGAAGATGTTGATATTGAAGTTAATGAAAAAGACTTGAAAATCGACACTTATCGTGCGAGTGGTGCGGGTGGTCAGCATATCAATAAGACTGAGTCTGCTGTTCGTATTACACACTTACCTTCTGGTATCGTTGTGGCATGCCAAGACCAACGTTCTCAATTACAAAACCGTGAAAAAGCTATGCGTGTATTGCGTGCTAAATTGCAAGACCAAGCTGAACAAGAGGCTATTTCTAGCATGGCAGCAGACCGTAAGAGCCAAGTTGGTACTGGTGACCGTAGTGAACGTATTCGTACTTATAACTACCCTCAAGGCCGCGTAACAGACCATCGTATTAATTTAACATTGTATAAATTAGATGCTATTTTAAATGGCGATCTAGATGAAATCATTCAAGCCTTAAATGCTGCTGATCAAGCGGCAAAAATGCAGGAGGCTAATACAAATGTATAAGGAGATTTGGACAATCGGTCGTATTCTCCAGTGGACAGAGCAGTACTTTCAAAGCAAGGAGATGGATACACCTCGACTTGATGGGGAAGTACTGC
>JAWERH010000199.1:0-5106 GCA_032482215.1 Veillonella sp.
TACAACGGCTTCCTTTGATGTACTTAATAAATACTTTGGTATTTCTCAAATGCCAATTGCAGGCTCTACATATTGGAATATTAGCCATGGTCTAGTAGCAGAAGATGCTAAGCAAGATGAAGAAGGTATGCAAACCATGCGTAACTTGGCTAGAAATATGGTTTGGATGATGCGTAGCTTTGCTGTAGCTAAGGAGCAAGGCGTACCATATCCAGATACAGATAAAGAGAAAAAAGTATCTACGAACTTTGTACGTTAATACCTTAGCTCTTGGTGAGGTACTATAGGAGTTATGATGGTTAAAATTTTATTCATTTGTCATGGTAATATTTGTCGTTCAACGATGGCTGAGTTTTATATGAAGCATATCGTTGCGAAAGCTGGACTTAGCGATTCTATTTATGTTGAGTCTGCCGCTACATCTCGTGAGGAGATAGGGAATGACACCCATTATGGAACTAAAAAGAAATTAGATGAAATGGGTATTCCTTATACTCGTCGTAAAGCTCGTCAAGTAACCGTTGATGACTATCATAATTTTGATTACCTCATTATCATGGATGAAAATAATGGACGTAATTTAAAACGTATCATTGGCGATGATGTAGACTCTAAGGTGTACAAGGCTATGTCCTTTGTTAGTGAAAGCCGTGACGTAAAGGATCCTTGGTATACGGGGAACTTTGACGAAACCTATGATGATGTCAGTCGTAGCTGTGATGCTCTATTAGAATTAATTAAAGAAAAAATATAAATATAAAGACCTTACTATTAGATGATGTAGCAATAGTGATTGAGTTTTAACTATAGTTATTCCAAACTTGAATTGATTTAATAGTAAGGTCTATTCTATATACAGACTATCTTGCTTTATACTTTATACTATCGAACCATAACGTAATATGGTATAATTTTTAGGTATTCATGCGCCTATAGCTCAGGGGATAGAGCGCCGGTCTCCGGAACCGGGTGCGCAGGTTCGATTCCTGCTAGGCGCACCAAATAAAAGGCTTCTCGAAATTTCGAGAAGCCTTTTTATGTGTCTTTATTCTTTAGCTTGATATCTTTATTCTTTAGGTTGAGGTATAGTTTAGAAAATTATATGTTAGCATCTATATTTAGTACAACGAATACCTCTTGATTGGAATTCATTCATCAGTAAGTCTATTGATTTATCAATGACTTCTTCATTAGTTATATATACCATCTTTTTGTAATAGACAGTACCATCAAAGTCTATCCAACGGCTTGTTTTACCATTTAGTTTGCAAATTTGCATTCTGCCGGCCCAGCTGCCCATACTACGGAATTGTTTTCCTTTAGAAAAACGTACCTCACGAATATCGCTTAATTTAAATGTTCTTCTTACTAAGCCAATGCCTATAGCGACTTGATCATCCTTAAAGTAAAGAAGTTTATAACGCTCCTCAGGAGGCATAGATCTAATTATAGATAAGTTATAAGTAGCAAAAACTACAGCAATAGCGATCAATAGAAATATAAGGATTATCATATATTTTCCCATACTTTCAAAGCCTCCTTTTCTTTATTATAATAAATAATATATAAAACAGCTATATTAACTCTAGTAATAGGAGAGAAACGAATGGAAATACATGCACGAACTACTAAATGGAGTAAGGGTGTAAAGGAAATCCCTATGGCATTGCTGTTAATACTCGTAAGTTATGCATCGTCTATGAAGCTTTCATTATTGGCTCTGAACAGCTACGAAGTAATGAGCATATTGTTGATATAAATGATTTAGATGAAGAGAATCGCATTGATGGTGTATTTCAAACTGACATTAAAGTCGAGTTAAGCGCAGATAATAGAAAATATTTTACTAATGTAGAACTATTAAGGAAAATTCATAACCAACTTGCCAATAAAATAGTAGAAGGAATGGATTCTTTTGAAGGATTAGAATATGTAGAAACGGTAGATGGATTGCCAGTATATCGAGTAATAATTGGAGATTAATAAATTCATATCTTTTCATGAATGAAATTTCATATTGGTTATATCTTACATATGTATAATATTCTCAAAATTGCATGGTTATTTGTAATCGAAATGGAGAGAGTTCTATGTTTATATTTTTTATAATTATATTCTTGATTTTCTTTTTTGTTAAGCAATACAATTTACTACAAAAATTGACTGTAGAGATTAAAGAGGCACGTGCCAATATTATCGTTGCTTACGAGAAAAAAGTAGCTATTGTTAATCAGTTTACAGGTCTTGTAAATGAGTATGATGATTATGAAAAATTAATTCAATTAAAAGTGTCTGATAACTTTGTAGATATGGCTCGTGAAACAGCAAAAGCAGTTCAAAATATTACAGCTTTAGCTAATCAATTTCCAGAGTTAAAAGCCAATACTCAATATAGTAAATTCTTAGAAGCGATTAGTGAAAATGAAACGTTCATTTCTAATAAACGTGAGACTTATAACTTCCAAGTAAAAGAGTATAATAGTGAGATTGCTCAAATTCCAATGGTATTTGTAGCATCCTTATTGGGATTTAACCAGGCCCCATTCTTTGATCCAAATAATGAAGAGGCTTTAGCTGAATTTAGTGGTGCTGATCCAGAAGCAATTAAAGATCTTGCTATAAAGGGCACAGACAAGTTGAAGGATACAACAGATAAAATTAGAGAATCCTTTGAAAAACGCGAGCAAGAAGCACAAGCGAAGAGAGAAGAACATCTTAAACAAGAGCGTGAATCTTCTTCTAATAATGAGAGTGTAAAGACTGAAGAGAAAACTGAAACAGAAGCTCCTAAAATTGAAGAGGCGTCTGCTTCAGTAGAGAAACAAGAAGAGAAGTAATCATATATTCAATTGATGTATATGAGTAGATAGTATATAAATCTATTTGTAAAATGAGAGATAAAAGACTCCACTCGTTGAGTGGAGTTTTTTGTTTTTGAAAATACCGTCTAATATAGCATTTATGTAAAAATATATATTTAATAATATCAAGATAACGTGTAAATGTGATTTGAGTAACACATTTTATTTTGAGAATGATGTACAATAAAAATGTCCTTGTGAAAATCTGAACATCCTAGCTGGAACACTAGGCATATAGGACGTGATGAATAACATATAGATTATCTAATTAAGATTAATAAAGTACTAAATTGTATCATTGAATAGTTTTGATGTAGTGATACAGAGGAGATAGAATGACAAATAGAATACAAGAGCTCACTGTCAACGAAGCGTGGCGCGATGAGCAAGATGCGTGGAATAATCGATCTAATTACTTTGTAGAAATGCACAATCGGGACGATCGTAAGGCGCAGGTTACAGAGTTTTTATCCTTCTTGAATTGGCTGTGGTGTATGTGACTATGCATTAGGATTGGCTCGTGAAGGCTATAAGGCAACAGGTATAGATTTATCTGACGGTATGATTAGAGGTGCTAAACTATTAGCAGAGGCAGAAGGTTTAGATCTTAGCTTGTATATTGCACCGTGGTCTGATGAAACTCGCCGTGAACTAAAATGGGATAAAACCTTTGATTTAACATATAGTATTTTTTGCCCTATCATGTTTGATGTAGAAAACATTCGCGCCATGCATGAATCAAGTAAGGACAAATGCTTGTGGATTGCTTTTAGTGAACGCAGTGATAAAACGGTAGATATGTTATCTGAACATTTCTTTGGTCGCGATTCATTTCCTTGGGATGGTAAGATGAAAGCATGTTTAGATGTTATCCATGAAATAGGACATAATGTAAAAGTGACTTATAAAACAGTGCCTGAAACAGAGGTTATGAGCCTTGATAAAGCGGTTAATTACTTTGCTATGCGACTTCATAATAATACATGGGGCGATATAGAAGATATGAAAGTAGAAATTAGGAATCTCATTGAACCATTAGCCATTAATGGAGAAATCCATAATAAAACAGTTGATAAAGTGGCATGGGTATCATGGTCTGTGAAATAGGAGGGTAGTATGACAGTTGATGAAAAACGTAAGTTAGAACTAAAAACTATGTACCAAATTATTGGCATCTATTGTCATAATAAGCACCATACTCCTAAGGGGCAGCTATGTGAGGCTTGCGAGCAGGTTTGGGAATATGCGGAACATCGCATTGATGCATGTCCTCATATGGAAAGTAAAACATTCTGTAGTGTATGTAAAACCCATTGCTATGCACCTAATTATCGTGAAAAAATCCGTGAAATTATGCGTTATGGTGGACCAAGGATGTTACTGGTATCGCCGATCCAAGTCATTAGACATATGTATCTTGAATGGAAAGACAAAAAAAGAGGCTAGCCATGCTAGCCTCTTTTTAATGGTTTTATCACGTTTTCATGTAATAATCTTATGCGATTGCTTTGTCCAATACAGCTTTGATTAATGCTTTTGTTTGGTCATAGCTTTCACCAGGTTGAGCCTCATATTGTTTGTCGAGGTCGAACCATAAGTTTGGATAGTACTCATAAGGGTGAGTTTTGAAGAGCTCATGAGCGTCTTGATCTTCAACCCAGTTTCTGCAACAAGTTCATCGATAGCACGGAATGCATTTGCACAATAAGGGCAACCGTTTAAGTGGAAACCTAAGATTTCTTTCATGGTTTTACAGTCCTTTCCAGACAAAATTAATATATATTTCTATAATTTGAGATTTATTACATACTCATGTACCACAACATGTGGTACACTACTGAGTATAACACATCTATATAAGATATTCAATTTTTTGGATATATCGAATGAGAATATTGAGAATGCGATATGCATTTTTTACATAGTTAAGGAGGCACCTATGATTTCAGGCGCAGCATATGTGGTTAAGGCCCTTCAAGAGGAGCAGGTAGATATACTATTCAACTATCCTGGGGCAGCAACCATCGATATCATGGATGAATTATATAAACAAGATAAGGTAAAAGTAATTTTGCCACGTCATGAGCAAGCATTGGCTCATGCAGCAGATGGTTATGCTCGCAGTACAGGTAAAGTAGGGGTGTGCATGGTAACCTCTGGACCAGGTGCGACAAACCTTGTGACAGGTATTGCTACAGCATACGCTGATAGTGTGCCCCTTGTTTGTATTACAGGTCAAGTAGAC
>JAWERH010000200.1:0-5018 GCA_032482215.1 Veillonella sp.
TGTAACACGCATTGCTTGGCCAGAAGCTGATGCCGCATTAGCTGCGCAAACTACAAAACCAAGTGGTGATAATAATGCTATCGGTTTAATTGGTGGTACTTTAACTGTAGACCAACTAGATGCTATGCTCAATACAATGCCAATGGAGGTAACCTTCGTTGACCATGAAGACATCAACCGTTACTTCAACGATGGTGAAAAGGTATTTAAACGTCCTACTACAGCTATCGGTCGTGATGTGTACTCCTGCCATCCACCAAAGGTAGAACCGATTGTACGTGGTATTATTGATTCTTTCCGTAAAGGTGACCGCGATAATGTGGCAGTATGGCTTGAAAAACAAGGCCGTCCATTCTATGTAAACTACATGGCGGTACGCGACCAAAATAATAACTATATTGGTACATTAGAACTCGTACAAGACATGCAATTTGCAAAGGAACATTTCGATAGAATTAAATAAAAACTAGTGTAATACTAGTTGTGTAATACAGTGAAACTTTGATACAAAAAGGCTGGTCTAACATTGAATGATGCTAGAGCAGCCTCTTTTATTTGTACAAAATGAATTCTCTAATATGATTAATGTATTTCCTGAATTAATGTATTTTTTGATAAGAGGTACCCATTAAGGGTGTATGTACTTGATAATATTATGGGTAGCAGTCTTGATATTTTCAAGGCTAGTAGCCAAGTTTAGGCGTACAAAGGTGGCGTAGTTTTCGCCTCCAAACCATTCGCCAAAGCTTGGTGCAATGCGGCATTTATTTTCGAATAAGTCATGCATATCTTCAGCCTTAACATAGGCACCAAAATCAATCCATGCTAAATAGGTGCCGTCCATAGGGCTGATGCGGATTTGTGGTAATGCCGTACAAAGCTCTCGGCACAGATATTCATAATTTTCACGTATAACAGCCAGTACATCTGTGAGCCATGCCTCCGCCTCTGGATGTGTGTAGGCTACAGTGATGGCCGTTTCGGCAATAACGTCGGAGTCCGTATGGTATACATGGGCTTTATAGAAGTTGAATTGGCCTCTCAGCTTTTCGTTTGGGATGATAACCTCTGCGTGATGCAAACTAGCCATATTAAACGATTTTGACAGGGAAGACATAGCAATAATGTTATCCGCATAGGTACCGCTAGCTACTGTTAGAGCCGATGTAAATGGTGTTGAACCTGTGATGAGATCCTGATGGATTTCGTCGCTGATGATGAGTACATTATGCTGCTTACAGATATTGAATAATCGATCCATTTCCGTTTCAGTCCATACGTGACCTACAGGATTATGTGGATTGCAGTGAATGAACAGTTTAACATCGTGCTTGGTAATTGCTGTTTCAAAGGCCTCGTAATCTACGGTGTAGCGATTATCTTCACTGCGTTTCATAGGAATAGCGATGATCTGGCGCTGTGCATCGCTAGCGCTCGTATCAAAGGCGCCGTACACAGGACTTAGAACGGCAATGGCATCATTTGGTTTTGTGAAAGCACCGATACACCACATAATGCCTGTAATGACATTTGGAGCGCTGGTGAGCCAGTCTTTAGAAAGTATACAGTTGTGGCGCCGCTTATACCAATCTATGACTGCTTCAAGATACTTGGGATTTGTCATGGTATAGCCTAAAGGTTGGGCTTTTACATAGGTACAAATAGCCTCTTGTATGCCCTGAGGTGGCATAAAATCCATATCTGCTACCCATAGAGGTAATAGATCTGTACGGCTAAATTTTAAGTGCTCACCGTCCCATTTACGGGAGTACGACCCACGGCGATCGATATAGTATGTTTCAGTAAAGTCTATTGTGCTCATAGTAAACCTCTATACGTGTATGTTAATGTGGTGGAAATTAATTACTCTATCTATTATCAGTATACATGCATGGATATATATGTAAATATACCCTTAAGAATGGCTGTTACAGTATCTTCTTTTTCTATGCAATCCTTGCATGAATAGGGGCTATATTGGTATACAAAAGGTGCTATATTTGCTTGACTGTTGGGACTTTCACAATTTAGAATATACTATAGAATAGTGTGTGTCTGACCAGTGACCACACGTCTATCATGTGAGAGGGCTCATCGGATTGCTCAGGTACATGCAACGCTGTATAAGTATAGTACTGGATCCTTGTTAGGAGGCATGTGCCATGAGTAACGAATTAAAACCACTACATTTTGATGCGGATTATACAATGGAGGAAGCGCTCGCTGAGGCGAAACGTTGTCTGAATTGTCCAAAACCATTGTGCCGTATGGGTTGCCCTATTGAAAACGAAATCCCTCGTTTTATCCAAGCTATTGCACACGGGTATCATGAATAAGGCGAAGAAACCGCCTATTAATATCGGTAAATTGGAACGCTTTGCTGCTGATTTTGAAAGCATCAATGAACTTCGCAAACCTAAGAAAATCAAACAAGATCTTGGTAAGGTTGCCGTTGTAGGTTCCGGTCCTGCAGGCTTGTCCGTAGCCGGCGATATCGCTAAACTCGGTTATGATGTAACTGTATTTGAAGGCCAATCTGAACCAGGTGGCGTACTTTTATTCGGTATTCCTGAATTCCGTTTGTCTAAATCCGTTGTACGTCGTGAAATCGCACGTCTTGAAGGTTTAGGCGTTAAATTCGTATGTAATACATTTATCGGTCAAGATAAAACATTGGATGAACTCTTCGCTGAAGGCTTTGATACCATCTTTATCGGTACTGGTACCCATATTCCTCAAGAAGTACGCATGGAAAATGATGAAGTACATGGCGTATTCCAAGCTATGTACTTGTTGACTAACGTACAACTCGTAGAAAATGGTGAGCTTGATGAAGCTCAAATTCCTGTTAAAAAAGGTGACCGCGTAATCATCATCGGCGGTGGTAACGTAGCGATGGATGCGGCACGTACATGCGTACGTTTAGGCTGTGAAGCCGTAACGGTAGCGTACCGTCGTAGCCAAGAACAAATGCCAGCATTGTTGTCTGAATACGAAGAAGCACGTGCCGAAGGCGTTCAATTCCAATGGTTCGCTTCTCCAGTAGGTGTAGAAGGTAAAGACAAGGTAGAAGGCTTCAAATACGAAGTGATGGCTCTTAACGAAGATTCTTATCGGCGAAGGTAATAACCTAAAAGTAGACGAAAAAGGCTATATCATTACATCTGAAGATCCATATGGCATGACTAACCGTGACGGCGTCTTCGCTGGCGGTGACGTTGTACATAAACCTGCTACAGTAGTACTCGCTATGCGCGAAGCTAAAAAAGCTGTTGACGGCATGGTTAAATACATGGAAATCAAAAAAGCTCAAGAAAGTGCTAACCAATAATCCTATAGCGGATAATGATATAAGCTAGTAACATTACTATTCAAGTGTATTCATAATGAATGGATAATGTATAGAAACTATACAAATCTAGATATTATCTATGCTGATTGGTGTAATATAGTACATGTTTAGTACTAATTATCTCTATATATACAAAAATTACACGAATTGTTGAAAACATACAGAACATAATATGTATAGAAAAAAGCCTTACTAGAACTAATTGATACATTAGTTTTTAGTAAGGCTTTTGTGTTATTACTTTTCAACTGCTACTAGTCAGTCAACCTATGATATGGGTATAGTAAAGGCATAACCATGTGTTGAGTGTGAAAGTAGATAGAGGTTGCTATGAATCCTATTCTATGTTGTCGTGATATACAGGTTCGACAAGAGGTTCACAAACTAGGCGTATTAATTTTACTATGGCGTAGACAATTGGGCATGACGCAGTATCAGTTGGCTGATAAGTCTGGTTTAGCCCAATCTTATATTAGTGATCTTGAAAGTGGTGCTATCGATCCGCGATGGTCCACTATTTATAGAGTTGTATCTGGATTAGGGCAGATGAGCGTACAAGATTTTCTAAATGGGCCACAAACCATTAGAACCCTAAGGATTCATTGATGATAATGATCTCCATAGTTTGCATGTTGCGCATCTTTTTGTAGTAAATTGTTAAAGCATTACAAATGCGATCCGGAGAGCCACAGTCATAACACTTTTCTTCTAATTTAGCACAAGGGTTGAGGGAGCTTTTCTTGTTCTTTTTACTATTCAATGGGGCTGCTACATTGCGCGCTCGATAAATAGCGGACGCTAAATCAGGGGTGATCTTGTTGATACCGAGCACGAAGAATACCTCTTGAGAACCAAATAGAGAAGCCGCCACACGATTGCCTGTGCCGTCGATATTGACCATCTCCCCTGTTTGAGATAGGGCGTTTACAGATGTGAGAAATACATCGCGCCCCATGGTGCGTAATGCAGTGTCCCGGAAGCTTTCACCAGGGAGAGGACGTTGAATATCTGTTATATCATCGTTAACCTCGGATAAAGCATCATGTACATTGAGCTCTAATAAGGTGCGGGAATCACCGATAGCCACTCGTTTGTTCTGAATGCGAGACCGTAAATAATCAACAGCTTCTGCACCTGTTTCAAAATAATGAACTACGAAATTATTGCGCTCTAAAGCCTTAATTGTTCTCTTTATATCGATGGGGGCATCATTGATTTGGGGATTGATAACTGCGTTGATTGTCGTTTCTGTATTGGCCATGAGTCCTCCGATATTATGTAAATAAGTGAGGTAAATCTTATTAATTATATTCTATTATTGTATCGTTTTATGTGAAGATGGTTCAACATATTGAATGATTAGCTTTGTTATATTAATTTGGTAAAAGTTGGAATGAAATCTAAATTCACTATAAAATTTTACGAAAGTTGGAGTGAAATCCAAATTAATAATGAAAAAAGAGAAAAGTTGGAATAGATTCCAACTTTCACCATTATCAAAATTATAGTATAAAAATTAGAATAATAGGCTTAGAAAATAAATTTTACTTTTACCTATAGGTTGAATTTGCTATAATAATAGTATTGATATGGCATAAGCCAATGTTAAGGAGGCAAAAATCGTGGATTTAATTCAAAAATTAAAAGACCAAGTAAAACCATTAGG
>JAWERH010000200.1:5045-5458 GCA_032482215.1 Veillonella sp.
GAAGGTGCTGAAATCATCGATCCAGCTAACTACGATCGTTACCAAGAAATGGTTGATACATTCGTAGAATTGCGCGCTAAAAAAGGCATGACTCCTGAAAAAGCTGACGCAACTATGAAAGGTGACTGCTTATTCTTCGGCGCTATGCTCGTTCGTCTTGGCGCAGTAGATGGCATGGTTGCTGGTTCCGGTTGCCCAACTGCAAACGTATTGCGTGCTGCATTACAAGTTGTAGGTACTAAACCAGGTCTTAAAACAGTATCTTCTTCCATGTTCATGTTCACCAGCAAAAAAGAATATGGCGACGACGGTATGCTCGTATTCTCCGACTGCGGCGTATTGCCTAACCCAACTAGCGAACAATTGGCTGATATCGCAGAATCCACTGTAGAAAAAGCTCGCAAAGTTGTTGG
>JAWERH010000201.1:0-3586 GCA_032482215.1 Veillonella sp.
ATCCAGATTTCCTAGTTCTTGATGAGCCATCTGCAGGCCTTGACCCATTTGGTCGTGAAGAAATCTTTGAAGAAATCATTCGACTTCATAAAGAAAAGGGCATTACTGTAATCCTTGTATCACATAACATGGAGGATATTTCTCGCATGGCATCTCGCCTCGTGGTACTCGATAAAGGTCGTATCGTTCTCGATGGAGAACCGATGGATATCTTTAATAATCATCGAGATGCATTGCAAGCTGTTGGCGTAGATGTACCGCCCGTGTCTGTAACCATGGAATATTTGCGTGAACAAGGATTAGATGTATCTAATCGTGTATTATCCGTGGATGATGCAGTACAAGCCATTCTAGAAGGAGGTAGCCATGTTAAATAACATTACTATTGGGCAATACTTCCCAGGAAACTCCTTCTTGCATCGCATGGATCCTCGTGCCAAGATTATTGCTACAACTATCTTTGTGGTAGCTATTTTCCTAGCAAATTCTCCTCTTGCGTATGGCTTGGTAGGGGCATTTACCATCTTTGCTATGCTGTTATCAAAATTGCCATTACGCTTGATGTGGTCAGCTATTAAACCACTTTGGATTATTATTGTATTTACTATGGGGATTCATATCTTTACGACCCCAGGTAATTCACTTTTCCAATGGGGCATTATTAATATTACAGATCAAGGCTTAGCTATGGGTCTACAAATGGCGGCACGATTAATCTTTTTAATCTTATTCTCCTCCCTATTGACCTATACGACATCACCAATTCGTTTGACTGATGGTATTGAGCATTTGCTAAACCCATTCCGTTGTATTGGCGTACCTGCTCATGAATTGGCTATGATGATGACCATTGCATTGCGTTTCATTCCTACTTTATTGGATGAAACAGATCGTATTATGAAAGCTCAATCTGCTCGTGGTGCAGACTTTGTAACAGGGTCTATCATTCAACGGGCAAAAAATATGGTACCTTTGTTGGTTCCTTTATTCATTAGTGCATTTAGACGTGCTGATGAACTGGCTATTGCTATGGAAGCGCGTTGCTATCGAGGTGGTGTAAACCGTACGCGTATGAAGGAACTACAAGTTACCTATGTTGATTATATTGGCGTCGGTGCTGTTATTTTGATTACCATTGTACTCATCGTTTTATGGTGGCTTGATCTATGAGAAATATACGAATCATAGTTGCTTATGACGGCACCGATTTGGCAGGCTATCAGAAGCAACCTGATGATAAGGGCTTAACCGTACAAGGTTGCTTAGAATATGGATTATCTAAAATTTGTAATGAACCTATACAAATCTATGGAGCTTCTAGAACAGATGCAGGTGTACATGCGAAGTTTCAAGTATGTACGTTCCAAACATCTGGATCTATACCAGTAGAAAATATTCCTCGTGCTATGATTGCACATATTCCAAAGGATATCGTTGTTCTTGAAGCCCTGGAAATTCCACTCGATTGGAAGCCACGCTGGAATATATACGGTAAAGAGTATGTATATACCATTCATAATCAGCTTATTGCTAATCCTTTGACAAAACGATACCATTGGCATGTTAAGAAGCCTCTTAATATCGACCTCATGCAAGCTGCAGGCAATGAATTATTAGGCACCCATGACTTTATCCGGTAAAAACAATTATAGGAATTCATGTAGAGGCAGAAGGATCTCATGTTACCATTTCTGTAGTGGGGGATGGGTTCTTATACCACATGGTTCGCAATATTGCAGGGCTCCTCGTCGATGTAGGCCTTGGAAGACGCAAGGTGGAGGATATTAAGGACTATTTGGCTGCTAAAGATCGTCGTGTTATAGGTAAAACGGCGCCAGCCCAAGGGTTATGTTTAGAGGAGATATTCTTTACGGAAGAACGTCAGCAAGAGGTGTTACAGAATAAATATTCTATATAATTTTGTATAGACTGAATTCTTCTAGAATTTATTTAAAACGATAACTATTAATACTAAAAGGATATTACTTAGCATGTAGTATCCTTTTTTCTTATAAGTTTTAGTTATAATGCCTTAATTTATACCTATTATTATGTGAAATGATACATTGTAAACCCAATATATACATGATACAATGACGATATGGACAGGTTCGTACTATAAAACATTAACATAGTAAGGTAGACTCTTGTCAGCAGTGTAATTTTTATCCTAAGGAGGGTGAATCTCTTGCAAAAACGTAAAGATTTTATCTGGAAAATGGGCGGCCAACAAGGTGAAGGTATCGAGAGTTGTGGCGAAATCATGGCGACAATCCTCGCTAAAGAAGGTTATTCCTTGTATAGCCAACGTTTATTTGCATCTCGTATCAAAGGTGGTCATACTACATTCGCATTGCGCGTTGCATTAGCACAAGTTATGTCTATTGGTGAAGGCGTAGACTTCTTGCTTTCTCTTGATCAAGAAACAGTTGATATGCATGGTTCTGAAGTTCGTGAGGGCGGTTACATCATCTGTGACAGCAAAGTAAATCCTGACTTCTCTAAATTTGAAGGTACAAAGGTTAATTGCTTGTCCTTGCCAATCTCTGAAACTGCAATGAAACAAGGTTCCTTGTTGATGCGTAATATCGTAGCACTTGGTATGTCTGTAGCACTTCTTGGTTTCGATACTAAGATGTTCAAAGATGCGATTGCTGCTAAATTTGCGAAAAAATCCCAAGAAATCGTGGATAAAAACTTGGCTGCTTTTGACGATGGTTATGGCCTTGTAATGGAAAAATTAGGCGATGTTGAAATTGATACATTGCCAGCTCCTGGTAAGAAAGATCAAATGTTCTTATTAGGTAATGAAGCATGTGCGTTAGGTGCTATTGCAGCGGGTTCCCGTTTCATGGCATCTTATCCTATTACTCCAGCATCTGAAGTAATGGAATATATGATTAAAAACATGGATAAACTGGGTGCTACAATCGTTCAAACAGAGGACGAAATCGCAGCATGCATGACAGCTATGGGCGGCGTATACGCAGGTGTTCGTGGCTTCACATGTACTTCTGGCCCTGGTCTTTCCTTGATGGCAGAATCCTTATCCATGGCTTCCATGGCAGAATTGCCAATGGTTGTTATCGACGTTCAACGTTCTGGCCCATCCACAGGTATGGCTACAAAGGTTGAACAATCCGATATTGATGCGGCTTGCTACAATGCACATGGCGATTACGCTGGTATCGTAATTTCTCCAACATCTATTGAAGAATGCTTCTATGAAATTCAAAAAGCTTTCAACTTGGCAGAAATGTACCAATGTCCAGTTATCTTCATGCCTGACTTACAACAAGGTTTGAATAAACAATCTGTTCCTTCCTTCGACTTGAACCGTGTGCCTATTAACCGCGGTAAAATGATGAAAGAAG
Organism: Veillonella sp.; assembly: GCA_032482215.1. Taxonomy (GTDB): domain Bacteria; phylum Bacillota; class Negativicutes; order Veillonellales; family Veillonellaceae; genus Veillonella. The sequence continues at coordinate 3,375 of JAWERH010000201.1, forward strand.
CTGACCTTCCTGAATTGGAACAACCTCATTATTTCAAACGCTTTGAATTGACTGAAGATGGCATTTCTCCTCGTACAATTCCTGGCATGAAAAATGGTCTATTCCTTTCTACAGGTCTAGAACATAATGAAGAAGGTAAACCAGCAGAAGCGCCTACAATGCACGTAGCGCAAACTGATAAACGTTTCCGCAAATTGGAAACTGTAGCTGAT
>JAWERH010000202.1:0-2086 GCA_032482215.1 Veillonella sp.
TTCTTCATTTCTTTATCAATCTGAACGGGATGAATATTCCCGTGGGACCATTGTTGGTCTGCCACAATCTCACCTCATTTTACTAACACTGATTATAATACATCATAATATTATAGCATTTTTAAGGGGTTAACGCTATAAATCCTTCATTATTAACTATGTTCTTTCACAAACTTATCAAAATCAGAAATTACTTTCTGTTGTGCATTAAACGCTTTATATTCCCTAACAGCTTTCTTCTGTGCTTGTGTCATAGAAATAAGTCCTTTGTTTGTTAGGATTTGATACTCATTAAAGTCTAAAAACTTATCTACACTTTCAATAAAAGCTTTCATAGTAAATGTTTCATGTCGTTCAATAATACGTTCTATATAATCGAAAAATGAGGATACCGTTCGCTCAAGTTGTTCAATCTCTTCAACAGATAAATAATTTTTTGCTATGATTACATCCTTCTTATAAATCCGCCCTTCCGGTCCAGACTCCCACGTAGTCAATCCCATATGATTCTTTGTAGCATCTGCATGACTATGAATGATTTCTGCAGCAGTTTGACCTGTAATAGCATAATGAAACTTATTCTGTATCGTTCCAAAAAATTCTCTGGTAATAGGCGATTGTGCATCATAATCGATTGCACACACAGCAAATATATCTGTCACCTGTTGATATATGCGTCGTTCACTAGCACGAATTGAGCGGACTCTTCTTAGCAATTCTTTAAAGTAATCTTGCCCAAATGCACGTCCATTTTTTAACATAATATCATCAAGAACAAAACCTTTGATAATATATTCCCGTAAAACTCTTGTCGCCCAAATTCGAAATTGTGTTGCCTTTTTACTATTTACTCGATACCCTACCGCAATGATAGCATCAAGATTATAAAAATTAGTTTGATAAATTTTACCATCTTCAGCAGTTGTTTCCATTTTGGAAATAACTGCTAACAGATCTAGTTCTCCACTTTCAAATATATTCTTCAGATGCTTACTAATAGCAGGAACATTGACATCAAATAGTTTTGCCATATCTTTTTGTGTCATCCAAAATGTTTCATCTTTAAATAGTACATTCGTAGAAACAGATTCATTCTCTGCTTGATATACAATAACATTTCCTGTAATCGCATTTTCTAAAGATGTCATATAATCCCCCCTCTATATTTATATCTTATTTTATTTAATACTTATAAGCTATTTCAGCTTCTTATTTAATGAGCTGCATGTAATATCATATGGTCCAAGATCTTAACAAAGTCTCGTTCTACAGCCGAAGTATCTTTACCAGTACTGCCTATGCCTGTTAGCATGGTTTCTTTCCAATCATTTCTTGCCATATACCTAAAGCCGATCAAATACTGGGCTTTCGTTTTGTCCTCTTCCCCCTTTGGCAAATAGTAAATGCCAACGTGTCTATCAGCGCGAGGATGTAACAGTGCTGGATTATCTTGCGGTTTATATTCGCTATATATGGATTTCATAAAGGTTAGAATATCTTCACCCGTTACAGACTTATCTACAAAGATAATTTCATTGGATCTAAATAGAGGTATCTGATTAGTACCTGCTACACGTGTTGCTTCAGATTTCTTTAGCTTTAAAACTTCCTCATATGTCGCCATTCGCAGGCCATGTTGCTTAGCACGTTCCACCAAAGCAGCGTTCAAATGAATTAAATACTCTTGTGAATAGGCAAAATTAGCATTCGTGTATCTTTCACCACCTGGAACCGGTAAGGTTGGGCGTTGCACCACAGAATTCGTAGTGAAAGAAAAACCGTTGCTTTCATCATAAAAGACATACACATTCCGCTGGAACGGTTTTTCCTGTTCCACTACAGAGGACTGGAGAACAAGATTAGGATGAACAACAGCAAACTCCTTTTCCACACTAGCCTTGATATCCTCTGGCGTCGCAGGATCACCATTCTCCGTCGTCCACACAAAAGAACAACCGCTCAATAAAAATGTACAAATACACACAACAACTAATGATATATACCTAATCAACTGCTTCATAGATACACCTCTCCCTGACCTATTTTCCTCGCACAGCCTGTTGTATTTCCCGATCAACAACGGTAA
>JAWERH010000203.1:0-2657 GCA_032482215.1 Veillonella sp.
GTACCTCAAGATGATCGCCCTGTAAGCTTACAATATACTGTAGATACAGCTCGCGAAGCAGGTATGACTATATTGACACCACCTCAAAATTTGATTTCTGGTAAGAACTACCAAGGTCAAGCAGATCAAATCATGGCTTGGGTTGAACAAAATGCAGGCCGTGCTGATGTGATGGTATTGAGTACAGATACGCTTATTTATGGTGGTCTTGTAGACTCTCGTAAACACAACATTCCACTTACTACATTGGAAAGCCGTTTAAAACGTATTGAATCCTTAAAAGCTCGTAATAAAAAGGTGCGTATTTATGGTTTTGGCACTGTAATGCGTTCTCCACGTGCTAGTGGGGGCGGCACTGAACCAGCTTATTATGCGGAATACGGTCCTACTATCTTCCAAATTGCAGCATTGCAAGATAAATTAGACTCTGGCTCCTTAACACAAGAGGAAACTCAAAAATTGATGAGCTTACAAGCCTCTGTTCCTGTAGAATATTTACAAGACTGGTTTGACCGCCGTCAAAAAAATATGAAAATCAACAAAGAGTTGATCGACGAAACTCGTAGCGGTGTATTCGATTACTTTGCATTGGGCCATGATGATACATCTCAATTGTCCCAATCTGCATTAGAAGGTCGTTACTTAAGTAAATACTCTAAGGATATTCCTGTTGAGAAATATGGTAGCTTCCCTGGTGCCGACCAACTTGGGCTCTTGTTGATGGCTCGTTCTCGTACAGATGAAAGTACAGAAAAACCTACATTCTCTGTAATTTACCCACTCGGTGGTGGCGGTAAAACATTGCCAGGTTACGAAGACCAAACGATTGATAAAACAATTGCTCAACACGTTGAGGCCGTAGGTGGCACTATGGTGACACAAGGTAAACCAACTGTGTTGTTAGCAGTAAATACACCACTTACTACAAGTACTGGTGAATCTGAAAGCTTCGAGAACTTCCCGATGATTTCTAATTCTACAAATGCTTTCGTAGATCGAATTCAACAAGCTGTTGATTCTGGTGTAAACGTAAGCATTGCTGATATTGCTTATAACAATGGTGCGGACAATACATTAGTATCTGCTATGTACAAACGCGATATGTTATACAAAATCGGTGCGTACAATGGTTGGAATACCGCAAGTAATACGGTAGGCTACGCCATTGCGCAAGGGGTATTGCTCAAAACTATGAGCCCAGAAGGTCACCGCAAAATGTTGACTCAACAATATTTGGATAACTGGGCGTACCAAGCAAATATCCGCAAAGATATTTACCGTATGCAAGACTCTATTCGCACAGATAATGTACGTTATTCTGGAGAGTTAAATGAACGCCTTGAAAGCTACTTAGGCGAACGAATTCAAGATTTCGCTGAAAAATATCTCAAAATCGATCCTCGTACAGTAAAAGCTACATTCCCTTGGGGTCGCCTATTCGAAACAGATATCACTGTTTACGACAAACCAGTGGTACCTCTTGAAAAAGAATTGCGCTTGAAACGTGAAGCAGAAGCGAAAGCTAAAGCTGAGGCAGAAGCTAAGGCTAAGGCTGAGGAAGCAGCTAAAGCGAATGGTCAAGCTGCGCCAGCACAACCTGCTCAACCAGCAAAGACAACAGCTGCTCAAATTATATCATCTGTAATTCCAGTAGTTAAACAACCGGCTACAACATCTCAAGGTCCACGCCTTGTGCCAACACCTGCAGTTGTACCTGGTCAATAATGAATAGGGAATGGACATGAAAAAAGCATTTTTACCGGAAATTACATATATGCGTGGCCTCTGTATGCTCGGTGTTATCGGCATTCATGTAGGTTCTTACGCATTACAAAATCCTTTTGTAAATTTAGAACTCATTAGCGTCTTAGAAATTCTATCGCGCTTTGGAGTACCAGCATTTTTCTTCCTCTCTGCATTTGGATTGTTCTACCATACATCTGTAGAGGGACCATTCTCATATAAGGAATTTATGCACCGCCGTATTCAGGTGGTGCTATTTCCATATATTACGTGGTCCATATTTTATTTGCTCTATACGGGACTAACGGCGCATAATCTAGGTAATTTACATCCTGATGCCGCTATGGCGAGCTATGGTGAAAGTCATCTTAAAACGCCCTGTATTTTGGATGGTTCTATTATTTATCATCCAAGTTGGCATCGATTATGTTTCGTCTTACATGCTTGGCCGTTGGGCAACAGAACACCTTAGTAATAACCCTGTATTGAAATATCTTTTTGACATGAGACTTAACTATTGGGTTATCCATTATGTGTGGATATTCCTGTTGGGGGCTGTATGTGCTGAGCGCTATGAAACGGTATGCGAATACATGTGGCGCTATCGTTACTTATTAGGTGTTAGTGCGGTAGGCTCTATTTTGTTGATGCTTGGATCCTACTACTATGTCATGGACGTATGGCATTATACAGTGCTTGAAGCAATCTATACAGTTCATCAAATGAGCCCAATGGGTGTCCTCTATACGGGATTGGGAACACTATTTAGCCTGTTCTTATTCCAAACCTTACCAATGAATGCGACCATGGAATCTACTTGGTCAGAAATAGGGGATAAGTCCTACGGTATTTATTTAGCACATCCATTCTGGTTGTTGATCATCTCTGGCGTGATGGCTAAATATAATCTTTTA
>JAWERH010000204.1:0-3945 GCA_032482215.1 Veillonella sp.
GAAGAATGGCCATACCATTGGAATGATAATTAAGCTTACTACGAAGCAAACTAAAATCAATGGAACGCCGGCTTTTACATAGTCTGTAAATTTGTATTGGCCAGGACCAAGTACTAATGTATTTGGAGGTGTACCTACAGGTGTACCGAATGCACAAGATGCAGCAATGCCAATAGCCATCAATACTGCATGAGGGTCAGCGCCCATACCTTGGGCAATGGAGATGCCGATAGGAGCCAATAATGCACTAGATGCTGTGTTAGACATGAATTGAGTCATAACACAAGACAAGATGAACAATACAGCTATTGCAAAGTAAGGGCTAGGATTATCGCCTATAACGCCGATTACAGAATTAGCAATCATTTTACCTGCACCAGATTGGTCAAGTGCAGTTGCCACTGGCATCATACCAGCGAATAAAAAATTGTTACCCAGTCAATAGAAGTGTACGCTTGTCTTTCGTTCAAGCAACCAGTTAATACGCAAAGCATTGCGCCAATAACTGCAACCATGCTCAATGGTAAGTTAATACCATAGCCTTTTAGGAAGTCGCCTAAAATCATAGCGATAATTACGCCTAAAAGAATAAGACCAGAGAATAATTGTTTCTTAGGATCGTTAGAAATATCTTCTGCAGCTACTTCTTGTTCTACTTCGCCAGCATCTGTAATTTCATGATTAGGTAATAAATGTTTACCAATAAGCATCATGAAAACGATAGTAGCGATAGTCAAAGGAATACCAATCCAAGCAAATTCGAAGAAACCAAATTGTGTAAGACCAAATTTAGCTAATGTACCACTTACAATAATGTTTGGAGGTGTACCAACCATTGTATTGATACCACCAACACCTGCAGCAAAAGCCATAGGCATCAATTGGCGAGACGCAGGAATCTTAGCAACAGCACAGATACCAACAACTACTGGAAGTAAAGCAGCTGTTGTACCAGTGTTGGACAAGAATGCGGACATAATTGCTGTAATAACCATGATGGCAAGCATTAAGCTATTTTCGTTAGTACCAGCACGAGATACTACAGTTTCACCAATTTTTTGAGCTAAACCAGTGTAGAACAATGCAGCACCAACAACGAACATGCCAGCGAACAACACAACTGTACTATCAGATAAACCAGAGAATACAACCTTAGGAGTAATAATACCCATAAGGCCTAGAGTAATTGCGCCGCCTAGAGAAGTAATAGCTAAAGGAATAATTTCCGTAACGAATAAAACAGCCATGACTGCAAGGACGATTAAGGTTTGTTCTGCAATACCCATACATCATCATCTCCCTTCAGAGAAATGCACTGATTGTATTAGATGAGATATAAAATATAGCCTACAATACTGATAGCCAAAGAATAATACTTCCCCTAAAAAACCTCGGCTATTAAACCAAGTATATTTAGTTCTACGTTGGAACCATTTGGCCTTTTTTTCATTACCGATAATCAGTGCAGTAATAAAAAACACAATAAATGCCCAAATAAAACAAATCAGTATTTTTAATTCTATCGATAACAAGTGACCACCTCTACTATTTTAAAAGCACTAGAAGATTATTCTGTGAATTCTTGTATCACCTAATGACCGATCTGAAAAGCATTTATTACAAATATACCCTATTTATGCATGAATACATAGATTTAAACTTTTTATTATCATTTAGAAAGACACTTGCCTCAATTTATGTTCTCATTATCATACAGCTCTTTTTGAAAGTCAAATGAAAATGATAAATAACTATATATATTTTTGTATAGTAATTATCATTTTTATGAAACCCTAAGTGCTATACTAGGAACTTAATTATCAATATTTATTATCATAAAAAACGAGGCCGAATCTTATGATTCGACCTCGTATGTGCTTTATAGTAGAGTAACCTATCCCCTATTATTTACCAGGGAAGAATGGCCATACCATTGGAATGATAATTAAGCTTACTACGAAGCAAACCGATAGCCATCAATACAGCATGAGGGTCAGCGCCCATACCTTGAGCAATGGAGATACCGATAGGAGCCAACAATGCACAAGATGCTGTGTTAGACATAAATTGAGTCATAACACAAGACAATGCGAATAATACTGCTGTTGCAAAGTAAGGGCTAGGGTCAGAACCCATAACACCGATTACTGCATTAGCAATCATTTTACCTGCACCAGATTGGTCAAGTGCAGTTGCTACTGGCATCATACCAGCAAATAAGAAGATTGTTACCCAGTCAATAGATGTGTAAGCTTGTTTTTCGTTCAAGCAACCAGTTAATACGCAAAGCATTGCGCCAATAACTGCAACCATGCTCAATGGTAAGTTGATACCATAACCTTTTAGGAAGTCACCTAAAATCATAGCAATGATTACACCTAAAAGAATAAGACCAGAGTATAATTGTTTCTTAGGATCGTTAGAAATATCTTCAGCAGCTACTTCTTGTTCAACGTCGCCAGCATCTTGAATTTCATGTTTAGGCAATAAATGTTTACCAATAAGCATCATGAATGCGATTGTGGCGATAGTCAAAGGAATACCGATCCAAGCAAATTCGAAGAAACCAAATGGTTGTTCACCAAATTTAGTTAATGTACCACTTACAATAATGTTTGGAGGTGTACCAACCATTGTAATGATACCACCAATACCTGCAGCGAATGCTAAAGGCATCAATTGGCGAGATGCAGGAATCTTAGCAACAGCACAGATACCAACAACTACAGGAAGTAAAGCAGCTGTAGTACCAGTGTTAGATAAGAATGCGGACATAGTTGCTGTAACAACCATGATTGCTAGCATTAAGCCATTTTCGCTAGTACCAGCATGAGATACTACTGTTTCCCCAATTTTTTGAGCCAAACCAGTGTAGAACAATGCTGCACCAACAACGAACATGCCAGCAAACAACACAACTGTACTATCAGATAAACCAGAGAATACAACCTTAGGAGTAATAATACCCATAAGGCCAAGTGTAATAGCGCCGCCTAAAGAAGTAATAGCTAAAGGAATAATTTCCGTAACAAATAAAACAGCCATGACTGCGAGGACGATTAAGGTTTGTTCTGCAGTACCCATACATCATCATCTCCCTTCAGAGAAATGCACTGATATAGTTATAAGAGGTATAAAATATAACCTACGATACCAATGGCGGAAGCCATCAAAAAAGTAATCCCATATCCCTCTCTTGTTTTAGGATACCCAAAGAATAAGGTTTCACCTAAAAATCCTCGGCGATTAAACCAAGTATATTTAGTTCTGCGTTGAAACCATTTAGCTTTGCCTTCAACACCGATAATCAGTGCCGTAATAAAAAATACAATAAATGCCCAGATAAAACAAATCAGTATTTTTAATTCTACAGATAACAAGTGACCACCTCTACTATATTTAAAGCACTAGAAGGTTATTGTGTGAATGCTTGTATCACCTAATGACCGATCTGAAAAGCATTTATTGCAAATATACCCTATTTATGCATGAATACATAGATTTGAAGGGTTTTTATATTCACCAATAGGTGTACCTAATTAGGCACACCTTGGTGAATAATTATTAAATTACTAGTGGCTGGACAACATAGCAAGCATTGTACCTGCTGCTACTGCTGTACCGATAACGCCAGCTACGTTTGGACCCATAGCATGCATGAGCAAGAAGTTAGCTGGGTTAGCTTTCGCACCTACAACTTGAGATACGCGAGCCGCCATTGGAACCGCGGATACACCAGCAGAACCAATAAGTGGATTTGTTTTACCACCATCTACTAAGCTCATCAATTTACCGAATAATACGCCACCAGCAGTACCACCGATGAATGCAACCAAACCTAAGCAAATGATAAGGAGTGTTTGCACGCTTAAGAAGTGTTCCGCACTCATTGTTAAACCAGTACCAGTTGCTAAGAAGATAGTAACAGTATTGATCAAAGCATTT
>JAWERH010000205.1:0-2025 GCA_032482215.1 Veillonella sp.
CGTAATGGAAGGCACATCTAAAACAGCTTTCACACCTAGCAAAACTATGGACCGCGAACAATTCGTAGCATCCGCAGCAAGCTTGGCTAAGAAATTAAATCTTTCCACACCTGTAAAAACAGAAAAAGTAACATTCAAAGACGAAGCTAGCATCTCCTCTGCTTACTTGGCAGATATCCAATACATGGCACAACGTGGCATCGTAGCATCTGGGGCAACTGAAAACTTTAACCCTAAACAACCTGTAACAAGAGCACAAGCGGCAACAATCTTAAACCGCATGCTTAATGGTGCTGGTCTTGCAACACCAAAACATACTACAACTGAAGCTAAAGCTGAAACAGCTGTAAAAGAAGATGTAAAAAAAGCTGATACAGCAGCAGAAAAAGATGCATCTAAAGTAAGCAAAGATGCTAAAAAAGATGTAGCTAAAGCTGACAAAGCCGTAAAAGCTGATGCAAAAAAAGTTGAAAAAGACGTAAAGGGCAATAAAAATACTGCAGTAGCTCAAAAAACTGAACCTACTCGCACAGTTCGTCCTGTTCGTCGCAGCACGTTAAAAGCACTTGATCAAAAACAACAAGCTGCTTTGGAAGATAAAGTATTCGCTGAATTGAATAAAACATACAAAACAGAAGATGCTTTCCAAGATTACGGTGTAATGTACTGGCGTGACAATCAATTACACGTAGCATTGAAAACAGATAGCGATATTTCCACAGTTAAAGCAAACCTTGCAGCACGTGGTGATTCCACTGTAAATAACTACGTTGTAGTTGAACCATCCCAATACAGCCAAACTGAATACGATGCAATCGATGCGAACTTCCGCAACTATTACAACAAAAACGAAAAAGCTGGTACAATTCTAGCTACATTCCCAGATGTAGAAAACAACCAACTTTACGCTGTTGTAACAACTGCATCTAAAGCAACTCAACAAGGAATCTCAAAATTATTCGGTTCCAAAGTAAAAATGACAGTTAAACGCTAATCGGCGTTCACTCAACTAGCCAAGGCAGCGTATACGCTTAGTATTACGCTGCTTTGTTTATATCACTATGCATGCCTTATTATTCGCTATATAATGAATATAGATTTTATTGTTGATGAAAGTTTATATTCTAGGCTATCGAGCCTTAGCCTTTACCATAATTAGGAAGGATTTTTATGTACAAGAATACCCCTTACCCATTACGTGCCCTTGTTCTTGGCACATTATTAGCCGCAACAAGTTTCGGTTTTGCTTCTGCAAATACTACAACTCATGCTCCTGCCACTGCAGTAGCATCCACAAAGGTTGAAGCGCCTACAGTGGCCTCTACGCAAGCAGTTACTATAAACACAGCTGCTCCTAATGTAGCAACAACTAAAGCAAAGGCTCATAAATTTGATGCCGCTAAAGCTGCTACACCTGTAGTTGTGAATACATCTATTGGTACGCCTCAAGACATTCAAAAAATTCGTGCCCACATTTTCTCCGATGTGCCTAGCAATTTTTGGGCTGCCAATTCTATCAGTACGGTAACAAAAGCAAATCTAATGAAAGGTTATTCTGACGGTACATTCCGACCTAATCAACCTATGACTCGTGAAGAAGTAGCTGCCCTCTTCAACAACATCACTGATGATGGTACTGCAGCATTCTTATCTAGCAAATTTAAAGATATTACATCCGACCGTTGGTCCGCTCTCGCTATCGAATCCGTAGCGCGTAAAAACATCATCAGCGGTTATGGCGATAACACATACAAACCAGAAAAATATATGTCTCGCCAAGAATTTGCTGTAGTAGCAGACAACTACATTCACTACTTAGGATACACAACAGAAGATCCAACAGCACTTGATAGTGTTGCTTATGGAGACCAAAAATTCGTAGCTCCTTGGGCTCAAGACGCAGTTCGTGAACTTGCATACCTTGGCTTCACAAACTACGCTCCTGGCACATTATTTAACCCTGAAAAATATGTAACTCGTGCTGAAGCAGCTGAGATTGCATACCGCATGACACAAACAGAGCAA
>JAWERH010000206.1:0-2021 GCA_032482215.1 Veillonella sp.
CGAACATTGTTGTATAATGTTAGTGAATTATTTAGACTTTCACATGGAGGATATAGATATGGCAACAAGTATGGTTATCGGCACTCAATGGGGTGACGAAGGTAAAGGTAAAATCGTTGACTGGATCGCGGAACGTGCGGACGTTGTAGTGCGCAGTCAAGGTGGTAATAATGCAGGTCATACTGTTGTGGTAGATGACAAAGCATTTGCACTTCGCCTTTTACCAAGCGGCATTTTGTACGATAACAAACAAAATATCGTTGGTACTGGTGTTGTAATCGACCCTAAAGTATTATTGCAAGAAATTGAAGGCCTTGAAAAACAAGGTAAATCTGCAAAATCCCTTCATATTTCTGACCGTGCGCATGTTATCATGCCATATCATATCGCTTTAGATAATGCAGAGGAAGCATCTAAAGGTGATGCTAAAATTGGTACTACTAAAAACGGTATCGGTCCTTGCTATGCTGATAAAATTAACCGTATCGGCATCCGTATCTGCGACTTGTATGACCTTGAAACATTCAAACAAAAATTAGCATACAATGTAGAATTCAAAAACAAAATGCTTACTAAGGTGTATGATGCTGAACCAGTTAACTATGATGAAATCTTAGCGGATTACATCAAATATGCTGAAGCATTGAAACCATATGTAACAGATACTAATATTGCTGTTTTGAAAGCAGTTAAAGAAGATAAAAAAGTATTGTTCGAAGGTGCTCAAGCTACTATGCTTGACCTTGATCACGGTACATACCCATTCGTAACATCCTCTCATCCAATCGCTGGTGGTGCTTCCACAGGCGCTGGTATAGGTCCTAACTACTTGAAAAATATCTTCGGTGTAGTAAAAGCTTATGCAACACGCGTTGGTGCAGGCCCATTCCCTACAGAGCTTGTTGACGAAACTGGCGAAAACCTTCGCAAACTTGGTCATGAGTTCGGTACTGTAACTGGTCGTCCTCGTCGTTGTGGTTGGTTAGACCTTATGGTTGTAAAATATGCTGCAGGTCTTAATAGCCTGGATTACCTCGCTATCACTCGTTTAGATATTCTTGATACTTTCAAAGAATTGAAAATCTGCGTAGGTTACAAATTGAATGGTAAAGACGTAGAAGGCTTCCCAGCTAACTTGAAAGATCTTGAAGCATGCGAAGCAGTGTACGAAACATTGCCAGGTTGGGAAACTGATATCTCTGGTATCCGTAAATACGAAGAACTTCCTGAAAATGCTCGTAAATATGTAGAACGCATTGCAGAGGTAACAGGCGTACCTTTGGGTATCGTATCCGTCGGTCCTAACCGTAACCAAACAATCGATTTAGTAAACGTATTCTAAGCTATACCAATTTGATATAATAGGATTGCTCTAGAGTAGACTGGAATTTATCATTATAAATTCTAAATTTTCTATACTATGCAATCGATTTATAGAATTATACAGATAAGGCCCCTCCATGAGGGGTCTTTTGTATTGAAAGTTATGAGAACACTAAATCGGTATAGTTTATATCTAATCTTTTCGGTTGCTAATGTAGTGCGGTATATCGAAGTATGCTATAAGGTTATCAAAAAATGTGTATATCGAAAACCCTAAAGAAGAAAATTGCGTAAAATCTTTATATATACAATTTGATGTATAACTAAATAAATCTATGAGATGAAAATTTATTTAAAATATTCATAATATACGACATATAACGTACTTAAATGAGTTTATAATGTGGTAAAAATCACTCGTCTAAGTGAAATTGGTATTCATAATAAATTATTAAGATACAAATATAAAGAAAAAAATAGATTTACATTAAGAAATAGTATATAATAGAGTCAAGAAAGTATATTGATTTTTTTTGATACGGATTTGAGGAGTTAAAGATATGGTTGAAGTTTCTTATGAACGTTTAGCTACGATTTTCAAGGCATTAAGCGATGAAACAAGATTACACATCATCGATATGTTGTCTTGCAATGAATTATGTGCAGCTGATATTTTAGCTAGCTTCAATTTGTCTCAA
>JAWERH010000207.1:0-2015 GCA_032482215.1 Veillonella sp.
CCCATCAGGACTCTGCTGACGATTTGTCACAAATCCATAGGCCCAAACCATAGCACATAATGCAACAACGAGAAATATGGCAAATCCGATATATCGTTTTTTCCCGTTCATTGTCGTTCTCCCTTACATAGAACTACAGTTTATTTTTTTGCATCAGTAGCTAGTTTTTTTAATACTTGATCTGTAATATCAACGCCACCGTATAGTACTGTGTCTTTAGTCATAACAACGCTAAGACCTTTAGCGTCGCCCACTGCTTTTGCAGCTTCCATAGCTTTATCTTGAACAGATTTAGCAATTTCTTGATCTTTTTTTGCTAAGTTTTGACGTGCTTCTTCAGCGAGCTTTTGTTTAGTCGCATCATCTTGTGCTGCATCAATTTTAGCTTGTGTTTCTTGTTGTAATTGGCTTTGATAGCTCATGTATTCCTGAGCCGCAGAGATATAAATTGGATTATCTTGAGACATCATACGAGATGTATCGATAACACCAATTGTACTATTACCACTATTACCGCTTGGTGTAGCCATTTGTGTATAGGCTAATGCGCCAATACCAATAATAAAAATAGCAGCAATGACGATGGAAAAGATTTTCACATTCGCCTTGTTGTTCATCATTCGCATCATAATAGAGTGCCCTCATTTCTTTAAATTACTGCATCAAAGGATGCCATATAGAGATATTGGTGAAAGCCTCTTTAGAAAAGAGGCCTCCACCATATACATTTACTATATTAGAATTGTGTGCCGAAGCTGAAGTGGAATTTATTTTTATGTTTACCCACGCCATAATCAAGTTTAACTGGGCCAATTGGTGTAGTAATACGAACACCAGCACCAACGCCATAGTTGAATGTTTTCTTACTATTGTACCATGTAACATTTGGTGCATCCCATGCATCACCGATATCAGTGAACAATACGCCACTAACCTTTTTAACGATTGGGAAGCGGAATTCCAATGTAGCATTGTACATGTACTTGCCACGGAATTGATCATCTTCGTAACCACGTAAGGAGTCAGCGCCACCCAATGTGAACAATTGGCTATATGGAGCATCACCTTGAATAAAACCACCACGTGCACGGAATGCCAATACATTCTTAGCACCTAGTTTTTTATACATACGTGCTTCAGCTGTGAATTTGTAGAAGTCGAAGTCACCGCCTAAGCCATGACCAGCCCATTGTGCGGTATAAGAAATACGACGACCACGTGTAGGTTCATAAATATTATCACGGGAATCGTATACTTTTTGCCATGTAATGGAGTTAATACGGCCAAAGTTATTTTTTACATAGTTATTAGATGCAAAGTTCCAGCTACCACCAGTGCTAGGGTTTGTATTATTCCAATCATTCCCACTACCAGTCGTATTTGAAATAGCATCTGTATCATAACGGTAACCAGAGCTATCATCACTATCCCATTTATAGGAATCTTTACGGGATTCAAGAGTCAAGTAATCACGTGTATATTCCCCTGTTTGACGTCCAAAGGAAATGTTGAAACCACGAGATTTCTTGTTATATTCCGCTACTTCATTACCATCTTCGTTGTAATCAGTGTATTCATCTTCACGGTTGAAGAAGGAGAAGCCAAGGGATGTACCTTTGCTATCAATCCAAGGTTTCAAGTAAGAAATTTGGTAGTTTTTGTATTTTTTCTTACCACCGATTTCCCAGTGAACTTTAAATTTGTCACCAGTACCGCGGAAGTTATCTTCACCAAATTCAATGATACCCATCAAACCATCAGATTTGGAGTAACCAGCACCTAGTGTAATAGTACCTGTTTTATGTTCCAAAACATCGATTTCAATAATTACATTGTTAGGATCTTGATCGCCAGGCAACATACGAACATTTACATCATCAAAGAAGCCTAGGTTGTATACGCGTTCTACAGAACGGCGTACCAAGAATTTATTGAAAGGTTTACCTTTCTTTTGAACGAATTCACGAGTAATAACTTTATCGCGAGTTTTCTTGTTACCAGCAGGAACGATATCT
>JAWERH010000208.1:0-2006 GCA_032482215.1 Veillonella sp.
GGGATATGGACATACAAGCCCATATCCCCAAGTGTAGACAGATTCAAAGTATTAGAATCTGTTTTCATTATATTAGTCCTCAACCTTGAGAATAGCCATGAATGCTTCTTGTGGAATCTCTACAGAACCCACTGACTTCATACGTTTCTTACCGGCTTTTTGTTTTTCTAAGAGTTTACGTTTACGAGAAATATCGCCACCATAACATTTTGCTAAAACGTCTTTACGCCACGCTTTTACAGTTTCACGAGCCACAATTTTCGTGCCTACCGCTGCTTGAATTGGAATTTCAAACATTTGACGAGGAATCAATTCTTTTAATTTTTCAGCTAACGCACGACCACGTGTAGCAGCACGGTCTTTATGTACGATAATAGACAATGCATCCACAGGATCACCATTTAACAGAATATCCATCTTAACCATTGGAGATTGTTTATACCCAATCAACTCATAGTCAAGAGATGCATAACCCTTGGTAGCAGATTTCAATTTATCAAAGTAGTCGTAAATAATTTCACTCAAAGGCAAGTGATACACAACAGATACACGTGTTTCATCCAAATATTCCATGGATTGATATTCACCACGTTTATCTTGAGATAACTCCATAATAGTACCAACAAAGTCTTTAGGCACAATTGTAGTAGCTTTTACATATGGTTCTTCAATGTAGTCGATTTCTGTAGGAGGTGGTAATTTAGCAGGGTTATCCACTTCAAGCATTTCTCCATTCGTCTTATAAACCTTGTAGTTTACAGATGGAGCTGTTGTAATAAGGGATAAGTTATATTCACGCTCTAACCGTTCTTGAATAACGTCCATATGTAGCAGACCAAGGAAGCCACAACGGAAACCAAAACCCAATGCTAAAGATGTTTCAGCTTCATATTCTAAAGCAGCATCATTAAGCTGTAACTTTTCTAATGCATCACGAAGATTTTCATAGTCCTTAGAATCTGTTGGATACAAGCCACAATATACCATGGATACGGCTTTGCGATAGCCTGGTAATGGTTCTGGTGCAGGATTATCAGCTAATGTTACCGTATCACCTACGTGACAGTCTGCTACATTCTTAATACTTGCCGCAATGCAACCTACAGAACCACATGGTAATTCCTGAACAGGCACAAGATTTGGTGTAAAGATACCGAGCTCAGTTACATCAAAATCCTTATTATCATGCATCATGCGAATGGTATCTTTTGCTTTAATAGTACCTTCTTTTACGCGCACATAAGCAATAGCACCTTTATAGGCATCAAAGCGGCTATCAAAAATCAATGCTCTTGTTGGTTCATCAGATTTATCTGGTGGTGCAGGCACCTTATTTACAATGGCTTCTAAAATATCTGGAATGCCAATGCCAGATTTAGCAGAACATAATACTGCTTCTGATGCGTCTAAACCAATGATATCTTCGATTTCATGTTTAACCCGTTCAGGATCGGCAGAAGGCAAATCTATTTTGTTGATAACAGGAATAATTTCAAGATCATGTTCTAAAGCGAGATACACATTAGCCAACGTTTGAGCCTCTACACCTTGTGCAGCATCTACTACTAGTAATGCACCTTCACAAGCAGCAAGAGAACGAGATACTTCATAGCTGAAATCCACATGGCCAGGAGTATCGATAAGGTTCAAAGTATACTCTTCTCCATCTTGTGCTTTATACAAAATGCGAACAGATTGTGCCTTAATAGTAATACCGCGTTCTCGTTCCAAATCCATGGAATCTAGGACTTGCGCTTCCATTTCTCGTTTTTGTAATGTGCCAGTATATTCAATTAATCTGTCGGCGATGGTAGATTTACCATGGTCAATATGAGCTATAATACAGAAGTTTCTAATCTTTTTCGTTGACATACTATGTAAACAAGTTCAAAGAACTTGTATTCTCCTTTCTAACATACGCGATCGATAACAGCACCTCCTAATAGTTGAGTGCCATTATAAAAGGCTACGGACTGACCTGGTGTAATAGCCCGTTGTGGTTCTTC
>JAWERH010000209.1:0-2513 GCA_032482215.1 Veillonella sp.
GTCTCAAGGTATCGATGTGTGGATGCTTACCGGTGATAATCGCCGTACAGCTCAATATATTGCTAAACAAGCAGGTATTACTCACGTTATTGCAGAAGTCTTGCCTCAAGATAAAGCTAGCAAGGTAAAAGAGTTACAAGATAAAGGTCTGGTAGTGGGCATGGTTGGTGATGGTATCAATGATGCACCAGCTCTTGTAACGGCAGATATTGGTTTTGCTATCGGCAGTGGTACAGATATTGCCGTAGAGGCAGCAGATATTGTTCTTGTAAGAAATGATTTACACACACTAGTACAAGCAGTACGCCTCAGTCGTAAGACTATGACTAATATTAAACAAAATCTATTCTGGGCATTGATCTTTAACTGCATTGGTATTCCATTGGCTGCCATCGGTGCATTAAATCCTATGATTGCAGGTACAGCGATGGCATTCAGTTCCGTTACAGTTGTGGGTAACTCCCTTCGCTTGAAACGAGCTAAGATTTAATTTAACTTGTATCTTATAACACATAATATTTGATAGAGTTGATTAAAGTTTATAAAGCACCTATACCATGGTATAGGTGCTTTATTTTAAATCTGGCTATATATTTAATTCCTATGAAATTAGTGTTTTTAGACTGGTTGAGATGCTGCCTTATGTGCAGTAGCAACAACAATTCGCATCGAAATACCGGGTGGTGCAATGGTTCACTTAGGATCTGCTGCATTATTTACATCATCCATTCTATTTGGTGGTTTATATGGTGGTTTAGGAGCGGCGATTGGCTCCGCATTATTTGATCTTTTTGGTGGTCATACACAGTATATTGTATTCTCGTTCTTTATTAAAGGTATTGCGGGCCTTATTGTTGGCGGTATGACAGCAGGCTATTTGCCACCATCCATTACAAAGCCAACAGCATCCTTTACACGTATTTTGAGTGCTTTAATTATTGGCACAATTTGGACTGCCTTTGGTTATTTCCTTGCATGGTGGTTTGTTCTTGAAAGTGCAGCAGTAGCGGCAAGTAAAATTCAATATTCTTTGATTACAAGTGCAGCTGGTATTGTGGTAGCTATCGTATTGACACCTAAATTGCAATCTGTAGTTCGTAGATTATTTACAAAGAACTAAATAGAGTAACTAATGATAAATTACTAAAAACTATATATTGCTAACTAATAACTAATAATCCAAAATTGATCATTAGGCATAAATAAAAGAGTCTCCCTTAACTTATGTATTCAAGTTAAAGGAGACTCTTTTATTTATTATATTAGATTATGTAGTTACTATTCTTACCTAGAAATTACAGAGATCATTTAAATTTTCTGCCATTGTAGGATGTGTGAAGATTTGGTTCTTGAAATATGTATACGGAATGTTGTTATCCATAGCTACTTTAATCATGTTAATCAATTCTTCGGCACTTTGGGAATAGAGTGTAGCACCGAGGATTAAATTGCTTTCCGCATCTACCACAATTTTGAAAGCCCCTTTAAGGTTGTCATTTACATGAGCCCTTGGCATAGTGGCTACAAGCATTTCCTTCGTTTTAACAGTGTAACCTTTATTAATAGCATCCTCTTCTGTAAGACCAACACGAGCGAGTGGAGGTGTTAAGAAGGTGGTGTAAGGAATGTTTTTGCGATCTTTTAATGTATAGTGACCATTACCTGTAAGTGCACCAAATACGATGCGGAAGTCATCGAGAGAAATGTAGGTAAATTGCGGACCACCGTTTACATCGCCTACAGCATATACACCTGGAACGGAGCTTTCACAAGTATCATTTACTACGATTGCACCGCGTTCATTAGTAGTAATATCCGTGTTTTCTAAACCAATATTTGTAGTATTCGGTCTGCGACCTGTAGCATAGAGAACAGCATCAAAGGTATAGTTTTGACCATCTGCAGTGATAACAGGTTTGTTGCCATCATTAGATACAGAGTTTAATGTTACATCATTAAGAATAGTGATGCCTTGCTCAGTCAAGTATTCATTAGCTAATTCTTGTACAATCGGTTCCTCCCGTTTTAAGATGCCAGATTCAATATTAAATACTGTTACCTTTGTACCTAGTTTAGCGTATAGGCTAGCGAATTCAAGGCCGATAGGGCCAGCACCAATGACGCCTAGTGTACTTGGTTGAGAGGATAATTGTTGAATTTCTGTGCTATTATAGAAGCCTGTTGCGGTGTCGATGCCATCAATATTAGGCTTAATCGCTACAGCACCAGTGTTAATAATAATTGTTTCACCACATAAGACGATTTTATCTTCCCCAGCGGTAACGGCGATTTCTTTATTACTAATGAATTCACCATGTCCAGTATATACATCGACATGTTCATTTGTGTCTAACATACCGAAGTTTTTATTGCGTAAACGAGATGTAACTACCTCGCGTTGGTTTAATACTTGCTCGTAAGATAAGCCTTTTGATGCGGCTATAATCATCGTTTTAGTTGGGATACATGCAATATTAATACATGTGCCACCATACATAAGTGGGTTTTCTTCA
>JAWERH010000210.1:0-6250 GCA_032482215.1 Veillonella sp.
AAAGCTGTTGAATTACAAAACGCCTCAAGAAGTCTTCATTGAAGAAGTTAATAAAGTTATGGATTTACAGAGTGTTCAATTTCATATTGCAATTTAAGGCTTTTATTTAATTTTATTTGTCATCATTGCCCAATGCATTTTTAAGGCCACTAATCGCACCTTCTACAGCATCTTTAGCATCATCTGCAGCTTTCTTAACATCATCTGCAATATCATTAGCAGCGTCTTTTACTTTTGCTACTGTATTTTCAACAACGCCTTCTGCTTCCATTTGTTTGTCATCAGTTAATTTGCCAACATTTTCTTTTACTGCTCCTTTAACTTGATCTAATTTATCATCTAATGCCATAATTGTGACTCCTTTCATGTAAAATCACGTTTAACCATATAAAATCTACTTTTATAAGTAAAGGGCTATCCTTTTTTTCCGAAGAAAAATGAGACTACAGCAACAACAATTACTGCACCCAATACAGATGGAATTAAGGACATTCCTGCTAAGCTAGGACCCCAAGTACCAAATAGGGACTGACCTACGGACGAGCCAATTAAACCAGCAACAACGTTAGCGATAACGCCCATTGCACCGCCTTTGTTAGTGATGGCACCAGCTAGGAACCCGATAAAACCACCAACAATAATTGACCATAACATACAATCACTCCTTCCTATTCAATCAAAATATTCATAAATCCTATCAAATAATGCAGTTTTTATAAATATTTTAGAATCATTGTATATTTATAATATAGCATTCAATTCTAAAGATTAAATGAAGAATTTCGATTTAGTTCTACATATATAATCTACTCAACTACTGTTACAATTTCATCCATTGTACGGCGCGTTTTATTACGATGTGGTTCTTCGTCTCGGTAACCAAAGGCAGCCATTACAGCTATGCCAAAGTGTTTAGTATCGAATAGGCCAAGTTCATCACCTAAGAGTTCTGTCATGTCATCTTGATTGAAGCCTTCTAATGGACAAGAATCTAAGCCTTCATACGCTGCCATAGTCATCATATTCGCCATAACGATATACGCTTGTTTAGAGGCCCAATCAAAAGCAGCACGTTCAGACTCAAATGTTTTATAATCACTTGTAGTAAATTGAGCATATTTTTCTTTATAAATAGCATCTACTTCAGCAGGTAATTGTTTAACCTCTTCTTGAATATAACGTACATAGGGAGAATCAAATTCTAAATCTACCTTTTTACGTGTTAAGAATACCACAAAATGACTTGCTTCAAGGCCCGCATGAATGCCCCAGCCATGAGCTTTCATTTTTTCCCGAATTTCTGGATTTTGAATAACTAGCAATTCAAAAGGCTCAAAACCAAGGGATGTAGGTGCCAAACGAGCTGCTCTTAAAATAGCATTCCAGTCTTCTTCAGAGATTGTCTTATTGCTATCAAACTTCTTACAAGCATAGCGATAGGTCATAGCGTACTCTAAATCGTTACGATCCAATTTAGGGGCTGTTAATTTTACATTTTCTATTTCATACTTGCTCATATATACCTCCATAATGATAAAAAATATCATATATTTATAGTACCATAGTTAGCCGTTAAATTACAGAAGAATGAAAATTTTAATAAAAAACAAGAAAAAGCCTAGACGATGTCTAGGCTTTATATGGTACAGCTAGCTCACCTTTTTCATACCAAAAGAGGCCAGATGTACTAATCTTATGTTCTTTTAAAATAGTCTGAACCTGCTCTACAATACTTGGATCTATTTGCACAGATAAACCACACATATCGTAAAGCTCTGGAGGTGTAGCCATCAATTGATGAGGCACCGCTAATTCTGTTAGTATCTTGTCTGCTTTATCGCCAAAATAATAGGACGTAAAGACGACCACCTCCTACCATAGCATATACCATTCCATTGTTATAACATTAACGATCCGTTTAAAGCTAAGACGTTCCGTCTAAACCTGTCAGTTAAAATGCTAGTGCTAAGAATTATAACTTAACTATATTCTCCCCAAGAATAGAGTCCGTAATAGCGTACATATTTGTAATGCTACCTACGCCAAGTTCTTCTTTTACCCCAAAGTAATCGAGACAAATGCCACATGCTGCAATTTCAACACCAAGATCAGCTAGTTTTTTAATATTTTCTAAATGAACAGAATCCTTAGTTACCATCTTAACACTGCTATTAATGAAATAGATCTTTGATGGTTTTATATCAGCTTCTACCATGCACACCCAGAAGGTTTTCATCAAATTTCTACCGAGCTCTTCACTACCTTCACCGAGATAATCTTTTGTCATCAAGATAACTCGGTTACCATAGTTCATCGGTTCGCAACTCGCTTCTGTAACAGGATTTGCATTTGGCGTCATAGTGAGGTAGAAATCCTTACCATCTTGGCGAATAGCCACACCATAACCACGAGACTTGCCAAACTTTTCTACATTATCACGACTCACTTCATTATCTACAATAGTAGTAATAACAGCATCTGGATTCGCATCGCTAACCTTCTTAGTTTCAATCACAGGTTTTGGACACAAGCTACCAAATATTTTGTAAAAGTATTACCTATCAGCTATCAGCTATCAGCTATCAGCTATCAGCTATCAGCTATCAGCTATCAGCTATCAGCTAATGATATTGTAATTAAATATCGATAGCCAATAATAGAAAACTTGTTTTTTATAAAACTATTCTGTAACACGTACCGCTAGCCCACTGAAACTTTCAACAGTACCAACAATACTAGCACAGTCAATGCCAGATTCGTGTAAGGCCTCAACCAATTTATTACCTTCACTAGCAGGCACGGAGAACTGGTACTAATCCCATTTGAGCCGCTTCGATGACATCATCAAAGAGAGGAATGTCGTAAGCCTTGATATGTATTGTCACATCAGAGGCACTAGCCATTTCTACAGAATGTCCCATTAGACTAAAGCCTGTTACGTCTGTACAAGCATGCACAGTAAAGTTGTGAGCCACCTCTGCTCCCACCCGATTTAACGTACTCATACTAGTGACGGCCTGCTCAGTACCTACAGGAAATAAATCACCTTTTAGAGCATTATTCATAATCCCTGTACCAATTCGCTTAGTTAATATCAGCACATCCCCTACTTGAGCCCCTTTGTTTTTCCAAATTCGATTTGGATTCACTTGCCCTGTTACAGACATACCAAAGATAGGCTCTTTATTTTCTATGCTATGGCCACCTACGATAGCTGCACCAGATTCAGCCACGATGGATCCCGCTCCATTTAATACATCTGTTAATATACCTTGTTCAACAAGAGGCACAGGGAACCCCACAATATTCATAGCTGTTAAAGGCGTACCGCCCATAGCATATACATCACTCAAAGCATTAGCAGCCGCAATTTTACCAAATAAAATAGGATCATTAACCATAGGCGTAAAGAAATCTAATGTTTGCACTAATGCTAGTGTATCTGAAAGTTTATATACCCCTGCATCGTCAGCACCTGTCATATCTGCTAGTACGTGTTCATTGGTAATAGGTGTCACTGCTTTTAATACACGATTTAATATATGAGGCCCAATCTTACACGCACAGCCCCCACTTGTTACGTAATCAGTGAGTCGTACCATACGTCCTCCTTATTCATTCTCGGGCAATCGAGATACGATTTTCTTAACTGCCTTTTCAAATTTCGGGCGCGGCATCAATAGTTGATGACCACAACCATTACATACGATGAGAAAGTCTGTACCAATCCGCTTAACTTCCCATTCATCACTGCCACAGGGATGTGACTTTTTCATTTTTACCACATCGCCTACGTAATATCTAACAAATGCCATAGCGCCTCCTTTTACATCGTTTAGTATTTATATACTTATTATACAAAAAATGCCATGTTCTATAAACATATCAGAATTCTATAGTTATTTTATGGAGAGTTATTAGTACATTTAACGAAAAGATTATTAATACGTAATCAATAATGATTTTTCATTTAGTTATCATTCTCAATATCAAAATAGACTTATTTTATAAATCCCATACTATTCAACCTTTAAGAAACCGCATTTTTACTACATTGATAATATTTATCATTTAGAAAATTTTCGAAATAAATTTTACAAAAACACTTGCATTTCTCATTTAGTATGTTACAATATAGTCAACAATGATTATTCGTTAAGTATACGAATATCCCATTGTATATAAAACTGTTAAGACGGCAAGTGCCGAAAAAACAAAAATCAGTAAGTACTATTTTAAGAGTTAGGCAAGTGTCTATTTAATCCAAGAATAAGTTTTCTTACTAAGGCGAAGTCGCCCACGAAAATTGTAGAATAAGTATTCTATTATTTGAATTCACAACCAAGTGGTTATGAATATAGAAGTTAAGTAACAAATTTGAAAATTATCGTAAGTACAAAGGAGTATTAAAATGGCAGAATTAAAAGGTTCTAACACTGAAAAAAATCTTCAAGCAGCATATGAATCCGCACATGCTAAATTGTGGTTCAAAGCTCTTCATGGTGGCGACGTATCTTCCGATATCGAAGCTAACCTTCGTGATGCAGCAGCTGGTGAAAACTACGAACACACTACAATGTACAAAGATTTCGCTGACGAAGCTGAAAAAGAAGGCTTTGCAAAAATCGCTTACCAAATGCGCGAAGTTGGTAAAATCGAAGCTCGTCATGAAGCTCGTTACCTTGCATTAGCAGCTCAAGTATCCGGTAACAAAGTATTCACTAACGATGAACCAGTTGCTTGGATCTGCGCTAACTGTGGTTACGTACACGTTGGTGAAGAAGCTCCTAAAGTTTGCCCAGTATGTGCTCACCCACAAGCTTTCTTCCACCGTTTCGTGGAATCCATCTAATCTGTAAGTACGACACTAACTAAACTAACAACCTGTAAGTACAGATTTAAATTAAACACACCTGTAAGTACAATATAATCTTACAGTAAGTACTAACAACTTCCTTAACAAAAAGACGATGACTTAGGTCATCGTCTTTTTTTGTGTTCTATTCGCTATTTAGTACTATCCACTAAATGCTTAAACTGTTGTACCGCCTCATAAGGGTTATCTGCATGCGCAATAGCAGATATGATGGCCACACCACAGGCTCCCGCTTCAAGTACGGGTCTCGCATTATCTAAGGTAATCCCTCCAATGCCAACACATGGTAGTGTTAACCCTTCTGCTTGTAGTTCACTAATTCGAGTTGGGCCGCATGGTTCTTGTGCATCAGGTTTACTACTTGTAGCATACATAGGCCCTACGCCTACGCAATCGGCATAGATTATATCAGTCTTATGAAGTTCCTCCACGGAGTGAATGGAGATGCCAACCACCTTATGACCTACAAGATTACGAACGGATTCTAGGCTCATATCCTCTTGCCCTACGTGAACGCCATCAGCATTAACAGCTACTGCTAAGTCTACATCATCGTTAATAATATAGAGTACATTGTACTTAGCACAGATTTGTTTTAACTGTTGGGCTAACTCTAGTTTCTGTTGCCCCACTAAAGTACCTGCGCCCTTTTCTCTAAATTGGAAACAAGTCACACCGCCTCGACAAGCATCCTCTACGATAGAGAGTAATCGATTTTCATTCAATTCCACATCTTGAGTACCACTGATGAAATATACTTCTAATTGATCCGGCACAACTAGAGGACGTATACGATTCTCGGACTTAAGCACCGCATCATCGAGTGTATATAAGCTATCCATAAAGGCTACACTAAAGCTACCAGGTTTTACGCCACTTACCTGTACGGCACTTTCACCGGCTAAACCATAGTAAGCCAATGCATAGCCGAGAAACTCACCCATAGATAGTCTATTTTTACATGGATAATAAGCACTGAAGAAAGCCGCCAATACAGCCCCTAATAGACAGCCCGTGCCCGTTACAGCCGTCATAATAGGGTGTCCGTGTGGAACGGCAAATACCCGAGTTCCATCGGAAACATAATCCTCTTCGCCAGTAGCTACAACAGGACAGTTGATAAGGCGCGCTAGACGATAGGCGATAATAGCACTATCCTCGATCTGTCCTCCATCTACACCTTTACCGGTAGTGGATATATCTGCCTGAGTATTAGGACTTAAAGCATCGTAGATAGCTTTAATTTCACTTTGATTACCTCGTACTAATGAGATATCACCAGTCTTAATCAAGTCTAACACCACAGATAGACGATAAGCCCCCGCATGACAACCTACTGGATCTAAAACGATAGGAACCTCATGTTTCTTTGCC
>JAWERH010000211.1:0-3640 GCA_032482215.1 Veillonella sp.
AACCCTAACTGTGGTAAAACTACAATGTTTAACAATATCACAGGGGCGAAGCAACACGTTGGTAACTATGCCGGCGTTACAGTAGAAAAAAAGGAAGGCCATACGAATTTTGATGGCCATGAGTTATTGTTTATTGACTTACCAGGTACATATAGCTTAACAGCACGTTCCTTAGATGAGTTAGTAGCGCGTAATGTTATCGTAAATGATAACCCAGATGTTATTGTTAATGTTCTTGATGCATCTAACTTGGAACGTAACTTATATTTAGCTGCACAATTATTGGAACTTGAAAAGCCAATGGTTATTGCTCTAAACATGGCTGACGTTGCTGAAGAAATGGGCATCAAATACGACCTAAAAAAAATGGCAGAAATGACAGGGGCTACAATTGTTAGCACAGTAGGTCGTACAAACATTGGTACAAAAGACTTGTTAGAAGCAACAATTAGTGTAGCTGCTTCTCAAAAAGCTCCTGGTGTAACAATTAACTATGGTGATTTGTTAGAAGGCAAAATTAGTGAGCTTGTAGAATTGCTAAAACAAGCGGGCACTGTTACATATCCACTTCGTTGGATTGCTGTTAAGTTGTTAGAAAAAGATGCTGACGTTATTGGCAAAGTTATGCGCTTTGATAATACGGAAGCTGTTATTCAAAAGGCTGAAGCTATTCGTGAAGAAATTAAGGATCAAGTTGATCTTGATATTGTCTTCCAAGAATATCGTCACCGCTTTGCAGTAGAAGTATATAATACATGTTTAACACAAGCGCCAACTCAATTGGAAACACGCTCTGACCGTTATGACAAAATCTTAACGCATCGAATTTGGGGCTTACCAATCTTCATGGTTGTTATGTACTTATTGTTTGCGTTCGTTAACTTCGTTGGTGGTATTCCTCAAGGTTGGATCGAGGATGGTTTCGCTGCATTACAAGCTTATGCGGTTCAGACTATTCCAGAGGGCCAATTACAGTCACTCGTATCTGATGGTATTATTGCCGGCGTAGGTGCGGTACTTTCATTCTTACCATTAATTTTATTACTCTTCCTTGGCATTTCTTTCTTGGAAGATACTGGTTACATGGCTCGTGCAGCCTTCGTTATTGACCGTGTAATGCGCGCTTGTGGTTTGCATGGTAAATCCTTTATTCCTTTATTATTAGGCTTTGGCTGTTCCGTACCATCCGTAATGGGCGCTCGCATCCTTGATAACTATAAGGATCGAATGGTTACAATTTTGATTACACCATTCATGACCTGTTCTGCTCGTTTACCTGTATACATCTTATTTGCTAATGCGTTCTTCCCAAATGGATGGGATAGTACATTAGTTGTATTCTCTGTATACTTCTTAGGTATTATCTTTGGTGTTATCTTTGCGAAAATCTTCCGTAAATTCATTTTCTCTGGTGAGGCTGAACCATTTGTAATGGAATTACCTCCTTACCACTTGCCTACATTGAAAGCAACTTGGTTACATATGTATGAACGTGCTAAATTGTACATTATTAAAGCCGGTACTTTCATCATGGCAGCATCCATCTTGATTTGGTTTATCACTGCATACCCTATGGATGTAGAATACTCCAAAGATTACGATGCAATGAAAGAACAAGTTGCTCAAGCGTACGAAGTAAAAGATGCAGCTACATTAGCACAATTTGGCATTACTGCAGATGACCAAAAAGAAGCAGTAGATAAAATTGTTGAAGATATGAAATCTACTGTACAAGATGCTACTGATGCTGCTAAGCAAGCAGGAGAAGATGAACCTGAAGTAGCAGTAGAGGATGATTCTGAAGCACCTGAATTATTCAATGATATTAAAGATGAAAATAAAGACTTGTTCCCAGCAGCATGGGCAATGTATAAAAACAGTGCTAATTTAGATGCTGAAAATGATAAACTTGATAAAGAACAAGCTGCAGAAAAAATTGAACAATCCTATGCAGCATCCTTTGGTAAAGCGATTGGAAAATGGGTCTATCATTAGTAGCTGGTTTGGCGGCTAAAGAGGTTGTTATCTCAACGTTAGGTACTGTCTATGCTGTTGGTGGTGATGATCAAAATCCAGCACCGTTGACTGATTACCTACAAAACGACTCTCACTTTACACCATTAATTGGTTTGACAATGATGTTGTTTATCTTAATTTACCCACCTTGTTTGGCAACATTAGCTGTTATCAAACGTGAAACAGGTTCCTGGAAATGGGTTGCTTTCATGTTCTTCTATGAAAATACATTTGCTTGGATTGCATGTTTCATCTTCTATAACATAGGTCGCGCATTAGGTTTCTAATCTAAAATCGCTAAATAGGAGAGTTTAGCCACTTTTAGATTCTTTAAACAAAAATGAATTTAAAAATTGCGATTTTGTTATAAGTAATTTAAAAATAATACTTGATAATTATCAATATTCGTGGTTAAATGAGATATTGCTTTTATCTTGTTTATCACTAATACACATATTATAATTTAGTAGATATTGAGAAAGAGGCATAATAATGGATAATCTTGTTATAGGACTCATAGTTGTATTAGCATTAGCTTATATCGGTAATAAATTTTACAAACAAATGTCTGGTAAAGGTGGCTGCGGCTGTGGTGGCGGTGGCTCCAAGTCTGGCTCTAAAAAATCTTCTGGTTGCGGTGGTAGCTGCAGCTGTGATGGTTCCAATAAAGCACTAGGCATTAAACGTACCGCTAAGTAAGCTGATACGAATTCTGAATTTGAAAGAGGGGTCTCTATAATGGCTCCTCTTTTCAAATATAGTAATTAAATTTTTTATCATATTTAGTAGAAAGGAATATTATCATGTTCAACATCGATCAAAAATTAACTTCTAAAGATGCTAAAAAAGTATATGCTGGTATCGTAGCAGCTGGTCTTCGCGCTAAAGAAACTGTATTAGAAACAGCTGAAAAAGTACAAGCATCCGCATCTGATGTATTGGCAGAAGCTCAAGAAATCAACGAAGCACGCAACGAAGAAATCTTTGAAGAAAACAAATAATTAGAGGATTGCACATATGTTACAATTTTCTGTTGTACGAAAACTCAGAAATCGCTTGCATGTTAAGGTAACTGGTCATCACTTTACAGAGGCTGAAGCAGCTTATGTAGAGGATACATTACTCCTTAATGATGCAATTGTAGATGTAACCTTCTACACTCGTAGCAGTCAAATCGCCATTAAACATACTGGCGATTGATGCTGTGCGTGAAGCAGTGCTAGGTCTACGCGATTTAAACTTGTCCGAAGCACCTGCTTTGAACGAATATTCACCACGCTTGGTAAATAAAAAATACCGTGAAATGATGATCAACCGCACTGCACTTTACTTAGGTAAAAAAGCAGTGCTTCCTGCACCAATTGCGGCTGCATGGGCTTGGTTTGACGGTATTAAATTTATCGGTAAAGCGATTAAAACATTGTGGCAACGTAAGTTAACTGTCGAAGTACTTGATGGTGTAGCTATTGGTGCTGCTTTACTTCAAAAAGACTACCCTACAGCTGGCGCTGTTATGTACCTATTGGGTATTGGTGATATCTTAGAAGAATGGACTCACCGTAAATCTGTATTAAATCTCGCTCAAAGCATGTCCTTGAACGTAGATAAAGTATGGGTTTTAGTT
>JAWERH010000212.1:0-2317 GCA_032482215.1 Veillonella sp.
AGCTATCGATACATATCTTAAAGAAGGTAAAGACTGGTATGTTCGTCCAGAATGGATTGCAGAATTAGAAAAGATTTCTCACCGTCCATATACAGATGGTTTTGCAGAAGGCCGTCCTGACGAAACTGCTCAAAACTATGGTAAATCTACAAATACGCAAAGCCATGATTTCATCGGTTTAGTTTTGGGTTATAACGAAGAAGAAAAATACGTTGATCTTGAACAACGTAATAACTTTAAGGTAGGCGATAAAGTAGAATTCTGCCAACCTAAGGGTGAGCTTGTTGAGACTGTAATTGAAAAAATGACAGATGAAGATGGTAACCCAATCGATGTAGCACCACATGCTCAAATGAAAGTGCGCATTTACATGGATACACCACTTGAACCATATTCCATGATGCGTCGTGAGTGCAAACCTAAAGCGGAGTAATTATGCGTGGTACACCATTAGAACCGAGTAAATCTATCGGTGCATTTCCCGATGTACCAGATTTAGAGACCTCTGGAGAAGAGGCGTATGTGTTCTTTCATCTTGAGCCGAAGCATACAAACTATATCAATCGCATCATTGAAGGCTATGAATACTTAGGTGTTATGACCTCTGTAGATACGAGTGGTCGGTGCATGTTGCGCTGCACACCATCTACAAAACCATTAGCTATTGAAGTATTAACTAGCTTATCTGATTATGTCACTATAGAGAAATGAGAGTATATCTATGAAACAATCTATTTTGAAACGTGCATTATTAACAGCTTGCCTTAGTGTATCTATGGCTGGCGTAGCTATGGCGGGCCCAGTAGGTCCTGTTATCATTCCTCAAGCAGGGGATGTAGTAGTCATCAATCATGGTCCTGATATGACTTTCACAGGCAATATTAACTTTGATGTGGAAAGTCAAACTAATAACAACTTACAAATTGGTTCCACTGTGATTCCTAATGTGGTATACGGTGCTGCTTTCAACAAAACGGGTGCTCCAGATACAATTATCCCAGCTCAAACTTACGTGTATGTAGGTACAAAAGATGGAGCGAATGCTTTTACAGAAGCTAGTGATGCAGATAAAAAAGGTGCTAATTGGAATGTAGAAACATTGAAGAAAACTAAGTCTGGCGATGTACAATTGGCAAGCCGTGGCGTTCCTGAAAAGCCATTGGCAAACCAAGTAGCTACTATTAAAGACTCCATTATGCTTAGCGCTGTAGATCTCAGTACAACAGAGGTAGGCCGCAATAGCAAGGGCGTTCTATATATGACAGTTCCTAAGGAATTGAAATTAACTGCGGATACAGGTATTCCTGAAGACGTACGGGAAACAATGCCAGCTATGTTCCGTGGTAAAATGGGTGACTCCCTCATGGTAAACCTTATGCCTCTAAATAATGACGAAAAACAACAATTAGCGGCAAACCCACACAATGCTAATGCAATCGTATTTAACCGTGGCATGAGCATGGCTAAAATGATTGGTTCCTCTGCACGTACAAGCAAAGTGTACACATACATGAAAGACCACTATTTGAACCTCGTTATTGTAGCAAAAGATTACGATGATAATGGTGCTCGTGGTAGCGGTGTTATGATGGTGTCTAAACAAGATAACTCTAATGATGTACTCTTAACACTCTACAAAGGCCCAGATCTTTCTAATAGCAAATTAGAAAAAGTAATTGGTGCCATGTTGTCTACAAACTTCAAACGCTAATAGATCTAACAAAATCTTCAAAGTTTAATAGATCTTACAAAACGGCTCGGTATACGGGCCGTTTTCTTTTTGTTTTAGGAGATAAGGGCGTTATGTTGAATTTATAGAATTTATGAAATTTACTATTGAACCGTATTGAATTTTTTAATTCCCTGTGATACTATAATCTAGTAAAAGTTATGCAAAGGACATGATTCTCATATCCCTGTGTACCAGAGAGAGGCTGATGCTGGAAATGCCTTACACATATATCAGAACCTAAGTAGGCAAATACGGCCGCCACCGTTATCGGGCTTAATGAAGTGAATTAACTATACATATATATTCGTATAGGTAGTTAACTAGGGTGGAACCGCGAATGATCTTCGTCCCTTGTTTTGTAGGGATAGAGGGTCTTTTTTTATTACAAAAATTCAGTCTATCCTAGATAATAAATTGGAGGAAAGAAAAATGGCAGATGTAAAAATCATTTTACCTGATGGTAGTGCAAAGGAATACGCTGCTGGCACTACTCTTGGGGAAGCAGTAAAACAATTATCTAACAGCTTGGCTAAAAAAGTACTAGCTGCTAATGTAAATGGCGAATTAACAGACCTTCGCGAAGAA
>JAWERH010000213.1:0-6010 GCA_032482215.1 Veillonella sp.
ATGATTTGTATGGCAAACGTAGTCCACATCGTCCAACAATTCCAAATATTAAATAGTAGTTTTGTATATCTTGCATAAATTAGTTATAATAAAAGATATTACAATTATAAATAGAATGTAACTATAAGAATAGGAGAACCCCATGAAAGGT
Source organism: Veillonella sp. (assembly GCA_032482215.1). Taxonomy (GTDB): domain Bacteria; phylum Bacillota; class Negativicutes; order Veillonellales; family Veillonellaceae; genus Veillonella. Next base: position 152 of record JAWERH010000213.1, read on the forward strand.
AAATTATATGGCATTGGCGTAGGCCCTGGCGATTCTGAATTGATGACTGTGAAAGCTGCTCGTATCGTAGGTGAAGCAGATATTATCATCACACCTAAAACAGAAAAGAAAGATGGTTCTGTAGCACTTAATATTGCTTCCCCATACATTCAAGAACATACTGAAATCGTTCCTGTAGTATTCCCAATGGTATTGGATGATGCTACACAAGAGGAAGGCTGGCAAGAAGCAAAACGCATTATCTTGTCCTACTTAGATCAAGGTAAAAGCGTTGTGTTCTTAACATTGGGTGATCCTATGTTCTACAGCACATACATGTATGTATATCGCTTGATTGAAAATACAGGCCATGAAATTGAAACAATTCCTGGCATTACTGCTTTCTGTGCTATTGGTTCCCACCTTGGTTATCCAATCGTAGAGAAGGAAGAAGTATTAGCTATCGTTCCTGCTACAGCACCTAAAGAAAAAATTGATGCTGTATTAGCCGTAGCTGATGATGCAGTAATCATGAAAGTATACAAAAACTTTGATGAAGTACAAGAAACATTGATTAAACACAATATGGCAGATGATGCGGTTATGATTAGCCGTGTAGGTTTACCAGATGAGCAAGTATTCGTAGGCCTTGATAATATGCAAAAAGATACTAAACTCAACTACTTGTCTACAATCCTTGCAAAACGTAAGGACCGTTAACAAACACGTCGTATTACGAGGTAATATTTATGAACACAGTACATATTCCACGTGTTGTCATTGCTGGCACTAACTCTGGTGTAGGTAAAACAACTATTGTAGCGGGCTTATTGGCTGCTTATGCAAATGGTGGACGTACGGTGCAATCCTTTAAAGTGGGCCCGGATTATATTGATCCGGGCTTTCATAAAATTGCATCCGGCCGTGACAGCTATAATTTAGATACGTGGCTCGTGCCACCTCACAAATTAAATCCTTTCTTTGCTACTATGGCGCATGGAGTAGACCTTGCTATTATTGAAGGTGTTATGGGGCACCGGTGGTGCTTGTTATCGATTGCAAGGCCATGGGTGAAAGTGCGGCAGCTATTGCTAAAGGTTTCCGTGATTATGATCCAGAGGTAAACTTTGGCGGCGTTATCTTGAACCGCTTAGGTTCTGCCAACCACGAGCGCATGGTTCGTGAAGGTATGTCCAAGATTGGTGTTCCAGTCATTGGTGCTATTTATCGCGATGACCGTATGCACTCTCCTGAGCGTCATTTAGGCCTTACACCTGTTACTGAAGTCGATCCAACAGAAGCCATAAATACGATTCGTGAAGCTGTTGAAAAAATGGTTAAGCTCGATCAATTATTAGAAATCGCATCTAGTGCACCAAGTATTGAATTACCCGATGCAGTAGATCCTAAATCCGTAGAAAAACGAGTTAAAATTGGTGTAGCCTATGATGAGGCGTTCTCTTTCTATTATCCAGCAAGTTTAGCCGCCTTAGAGGAAAAAGGTGCTGAAATCGTATACTTTAGTCCTCTTAATGACTTTGAAGTTCCTGATGTAGACGGCCTAGTATTTGGCGGTGGTTTCCCTGAAATGTTCTTGTTCCAACTCTCTAGTAACGAGTCAATGAAAGAGTCTATCCGTCAAGCCAACGAAAAAGGCATGCCTATTTATGCAGAATGTGGTGGCCTTATGTATTTATGTGAAAGCATCCACGATTTTGAGGGTACCGTATATGATACGGTAGGTATTGTACCGGCTAATTGCATTATGCAACAAAAGCTGCAAAAAGTAGGGTATGTTACGGCTACAGCTAAGCGAGATACCTTGTTAGGCGCTGCTGATACATCTCTTCGTGGTCATGAGTTCCATTTCTCTACTATGGAGCCGACTGTAGAGGACTTCCCTTGGGCCTTCCACTTAGAAGGGGGCCGTAAACCTCAATCCTATGATGGTGGATTTGCCACAGATAATGTATTAGCATCGTATTTACATTTGAACTTTGCTGGCTCTGATGAAGGCGCGCAACATTTTGTTGATATATGCGCTAAGTATAAAGCTAAAAGGAGCTAATTATGAGTGAACGAGGCTTAATTTTAGTTAATACCGGCAATGGTAAAGGTAAAACAACAGCAGCCTTAGGTGTTGCATTACGCGCTGTTGGCCAAGGCCTTAAGGTTTTAATCTTACAATTTATTAAAAGTGGTAATGGCTATGGCGAACTAGCAGGTCTTGCTAAATTAGGGGAACAAGTAGAAATTCGTTCCATGGGTAAGGGATTTATTTACTATAAACGAGATGAAGTAGGCGAGGCTGAATTGGCACGTCACAAAGAGGCAGCTCAAGAGGCTTGGCACACATTAGTGGAAGAAGTAAATTCAAATCGATGGGACCTCATCATTATGGATGAAATCAATAACGCCATTAATTATGAGCTTATTGATGTGAATTCTGTAGTAGATATGCTTAAACATAAACCTGAGCGCTTACACGTAATTTTGACAGGCCGTTATGCTAAACCTGAAATCATTGATATGGCTGATACGGTAACAGAGATGAAGGTAATTAAGCACGCCTATGAGAAAGGTATTAAAGCTGCTAAAGGCATAGAGTTTTAACTTATACGTCATAGGAATAATTAAATCTAAAATTTTCGAAAAAGTTCTTGCTAAAACTATATCGAAAATGTATAATATAGCCATAAGCACAAGGTGCTAAATATTCTCGACATTAAGTATGTATATAAGACTAACCAGGAGGTTAACTATGGCTGTACATGATTACATTAAATCCGGCGATTTCGAAGCAGGTGAAACTTTCCACGTAACATTGTCCGTTGGTAAAGACATCGCACATCCTAACACTGTAGAACATCACATTGAATGGATCAAATTATACTTCGTAGCTGAAGGTACTCAATTGCCATTCGAAGTTGGTGAAATTTCCTTCAACGTACACGGTGACGGCGCAACTGCAAACGAAGGCCCTGTACACGCAATCTCTGAAGGTTCTTTGGCAGTTTCCTTGAACAAATCTGGTAAATTGATTGCTGTATCCTACTGCAACATTGGGAATCCGAAAAAGAAATCACAGTTGCTTAATTAACTTAATCAACTAATAAAGACCAGCCTTAGGGCTGGTCTTTTTGTATGTAAATTGTAAGGATAACTGAAATAATCACACTAAAATTATGTCCGTACTCAAAAGAATTTTGTTTTTATATAGTGGATGGATTGCCTTGTATCCCTTTACAGTGCTATTTGTTTATGGTAAAGTATATGCATATTGATTTTTAGTAGAATAAGTTAAATGAGGGATTATTGTGGCCTTAATCGTTAAAAAATTTGGTGGTAGTTCCGTAGCTACGAAAAAATATTTAATATTGTTGATCGCGTCCTTCGTGAGAAGAAAGAAGACGATAAAGTCGTTATCGTTGTATCCGCTATGGGTGATACAACAGATGACTTGGTAGCATTGGCTAAAGAGGTAACATCTAAGCCTTATGGTCGTGAAATGGACCGCTTGTTATCTACAGGTGAGCAAGTAACGATTGCATTGATGGCGATGGCTTTCAACGAACGTGGTCATAAAGCGATGTCCTTAACAGGTGACCAAGCAGGTATTACAAGTAGTGATACATTTAATAAAGGCCGTATTTTGGGTGTTGATCCAAATCGCGTGTTTGAAGCTTTGGATGAAGGTAATATCGTAGTTGTGGCAGGTTTCCAAGGTATTACTGAATATGGTGACATGGTTACTTTAGGCCGTGGTGGCTCTGATACAACTGCTGTTGCATTGGCAGGTGCTATGAAAGCTGATGTGTGTGAAATCTTCACAGATGTTGAAGGTGTTTACTCTACAGACCCTCGCGTTGCAAAAGAGGCTTTCAAATTAGAAGAAGTAACATATGGCGAAATGCTTGAGATGGCACGTCTTGGTGCAGGTGTAATGCAACCTCGCGCCGTAGAAATGGGTTTCCGTTATGGTGTACCTATTCACGTACGTTCAACATTTAGTGACAAAACAGGTACTATTATTCGGGAGGATTATACTGTGGAAGCAAATAAACACGTAATTACTGGCGTAGCTGACGATACTAATACAGCAAAAGTAGCCCTTGTAGGCGTTGAAAATAAACCAGGTGTGGCAGCAACTGTATTTAAAGCATTGGCTGCAAAAAATGTGGACGTTGATATGATTGTTCAATCTATCCGTGCCGTAGGTGAACCTAAAACTGACCTTATCTTCACAGTAGCTATGGATGATGTTGTACTAGCTCGTGAAGTATTAGCAGAATTACAAAAAACTGTTGATATCGAAGCTGTAAACATCGACGAAAAAATGGCAAAGGTTTCTATCATTGGTGCAGGTATGTTAGGTCAACCAGGCGTAGCTGCTCAAATGTTTGATATCTTGAGCCAAGAAGGCATCAATATTGAAATCATTTCTACTTCTGAAATTAGTATTTCTTGCCTTGTTGCTGAAGACCGCGTTAAAGATGCTGTTCGTGTAATTCACAACGGCTTATTGTTAGACCAAAGAGGTTAATTCATGGATAGTCTACGTAGTTTTATGGATGAAATGCTTAATGACCAAGGTCGTAAGGAAGGTTTCATTAGCGATCTACTAGGAAATCTTAAAAATCAGCCTATTCCAACATTGGAGCAAGCTCAAACAGGTTATACTACAGTAAGTAATTTACATGGCATATTCTATGATTATGATAAGGCCGAAGTTACTATTTCTTATAAGGTGGTACCTGATATGTACCCACCATATACATTGAGCTTTGTACAATTCCAAGCAGTGTTAGAAGGCTTATTAACCTTGCGCCGCAATCAAAAGTGGCAAATGCAACATAATAAATAACATGAACCCCATGGGCGGCAATGCCTATGGGGTTTTGCGTTTCGATAATTATTCTTAACATCTATATATAGGGTCGTCGATATGTTATAATAAATTATTAGCATGAAATTAATTATATTTATATAGAAAGAAGGGACAGCATGGAAATAAATAAGGTTTATTCTGGCTTTCGCCTTGACCGCATTGAGCGCATTGATGAGATCAATGGTACTGGTACCGCTTATGAAATGAAGCACGAAAAGTCTGGTGCTCGCTTAATTTATATCGATTCACCAGATTCTAATAAAGTATTCAATATTGCTTTTAGAACAACACCTCATAATAGCACAGGTGTAGCACATATTATGGAGCACTCCGTTCTATGTGGTTCTCGCAAATTCCCATTAAAAGAGCCATTTGTTGAACTTGTAAAAGGTTCTTTAAATACGTTCCTAAACGCTATGACATATCCGGATAAAACGATGTATCCTGTAGCGAGTAAGAACGATAAAGACTTCCATAATTTGATGGACGTATATCTTGATGCCGTATTCTACCCACGTGTTCGTGAAGATGCAGAAATCGTAATGCAAGAAGGGTGGCATTATGAGCTCGAAAATGCAGATGATGAACTTACCTACAAGGGTGTTGTGTTCAATGAGATGAAGGGTGTTTACTCATCTCCTGACTCTGTATTAGAACGCCAAATGATGCGTGAGCTTTTCCCAGATACAACTTATGGTGTTGACTCTGGTGGGGATCCTGATTATATTACAGATTTAACATATGAAGAATTCCAAGAGTTCTATCGTGTTCACTATCATCCATCTAACAGTTATATCTTTTTGTATGGTGATATGAATATTGAAGAGCAATTAGCATTCTTGAATGATGAGTACTTAAGTCATTTTGATGCTATCGATGTTCATACGGAGGTGGCTCTACAAGCTCCATTTACAGAAGGTAAAGTAGTGAGCTATCCATATAGCGTAGGTTCTGAGGAGCCAACAGATAATCGTACATTGCATTCCTTTGCT
>JAWERH010000214.1:0-1909 GCA_032482215.1 Veillonella sp.
ATGGTAACCTCTGGACCAGGTGCGACAAACCTTGTGACAGGTATTGCTACAGCATACGCTGATAGTGTGCCCCTTGTTTGTATTACAGGTCAAGTAGACTTGGGCCTCATGGGCAATGACGCATTCCAAGAGGTGGATACGGTTGGTATTGTGCGTAATATCTGTAAATATGCTGTTACCGTTCGTGATCGTAAAGAGCTAGGGCGTATTTTGAAAGAAGCCTTTTATATTGCCCGTACTGGTCGTCCTGGTCCTGTAGTGGTGGATGTTCCTAAAAACATTCAAAAGGCTATGGGCTCTGATGAGTATCCAACAGAGGTTAATATTCGTGGCTATAAACCAAATACAACAGTTCACGTAGGACAAGTAAAAAAAGCATGCTCTATTATCAGCAAGGCTAAACGACCACTATTCTTATTAGGCGGTGGCGTTAGCATTAGTGGTGCTAACGATCTCATGATGAAGCTAGTAGAAAAAACAGGCATTCCTGTTGTAACTACATTGATGGGTAAAGGTGCTATCGATAGTCGACATCCTTTATATCTCGGCAATATTGGTATTCATGGTGGCTATGCACCGAATGTGGCACTCACTGATTGTGATGTAATGATTTCTATTGGTACACGCTTTAACGATCGTATTACAGGCAAATTAAGTACCTTTGCACAAAATTGTAAGATTATCCATATTGATGTGGATGCAGCATCTATTTCTAAAAATATTAAGGTAGATATTCCAATCGTAGCAGATGCTAAATTAGCTATTGAAAAATTATTGGAATATATTGAACCTCATGATCTTGGTGAATGGCCTGCGCAATTACAACAACTTAAGGCTGAGCGCCCTGTTACACAAGCTGGTGAAGAGGGCTTAACACCTCAAATTGTTATTGATTATATTAATAACCACTATGCACGACCTATTGTTGCTACTGATGTAGGACAAAATCAATTGTGGACTACTCAGTTCCTCGAAATTAAAGGACAACACCAAATGTTGACATCTGGTGGCCTTGGAACGATGGGCTATGGGTTCCCAGCTGCGTTAGGGGCTCAAATTGGCAACCCTGATAAACGAGTATTTGCTATCTGTGGTGATGGTGGCGTACAAATGAATATCCAGGAATTTGCCACAGCTATGCATTACCGTTTACCTGTAACTCTCATCATTTTGAATAATGGCTTCCTTGGTAATGTACGCCAATGGCAACAATTGTTCTACGACAAACGATATGCTTGTACTAATTTGTTGATGGATGAAAGCTCTATTGTGACGCGTGATATGATCGATAATGATGAGTTTGAATACGTTCCAAACTTTGTACAATTGGCAGAAGCTTATGGTGCTAAAGCTATGCGTATCACGAAGGTAGAGGATATCGAAAAAGGGTTCCAATTGGCAGATACTTTCAAAGATGGTCCTACATTACTTGAGTTCATCATTCCAACAGAGCTCAATGTATTGCCAATGGTACCAGCTGGCAAATCTTTAAGCGATATGTTATTAAAGGATAAAAAATAGGAGGGGCTATGGAATTACATATGGAAAAACGCTGTATTTCAGCGTATGTAGAAAACCAAATCGGCGTATTGGCTAAAATTTCAGGCCTCTTCGCAGGTAAAAATTATAACCTTGATACATTGACTGTAGGAGAGACAGAAGATCATACCATGTCTCGTATGACCATTGAGCTCACTTGCGATGATTTGACGTACGAACAAATCATTAAACAGCTTAATCGCAGTGTAGAGGTAATTAAGGTTATCGACTTTACGGATATGCCGATTACAAAGAAAGAACTATTGTTTATTAAGGTCAACAGCTGCAAAGAAGCAGATAAACAAGAAATCTTCCGCATTGCTCAAACCTTTGACTTGTTGGTAGTAGATTATAACCGCAAATCTGTTCT
>JAWERH010000215.1:0-2272 GCA_032482215.1 Veillonella sp.
CAAGAAATGCGTGCCGCTTTATTAGCATCTCTTGATGCTCGTGAAGCAGCAGGGAAGACAAAAGAAGATGTACAAATTATCTGTCAGTTTTCTTTCAGTGAAGACGGCCGTACTATTACAGGTACACCGCCAGCAGTTGCAACTACTATCGTAGAGGCAATGGGTGCAGATATCATCGGTATCAACTGTTCCCTTGGACCTGAACAAATTACACCACTTATCGAGGAAATCGCTAGCGTTACAAACTTACCAATTAGCTGCCAACCAAATGCAGGCATGCCTCAATTAATTAACAAACAAACTGTATTCCCACTTACAGCAGAAGAAATGGGTCCATTGATGCTTCCAATCGTAGATGCAGGCGCAAGCTATGTAGGTGGTTGCTGTGGTACAACACCAGCTCATATCCAATCTATTTCCGACGCTGTGAAAGCACATACACCTAAAGAACGTGCTCATATTGAACCTAAAACAATCATTACAAGCCGTACTAACCACTTATCATCGGTGAACGTATCAATCCTACAGGCCGTAAAATTCTGGCTCAAGAATTACGCGATGGTTCTTTCATCCGTGTAAAACGCGATGCTTTGGACCAAGTAGAAGCAGGTGCAGACATCCTCGACGTAAACATGGGTGTAGCTGGCATGGACCAAACTCCATTGATGGAGCGTGCTATCTTTGAATTATCCATGCTCGTTGAAACTCCATTGTCTATCGACACATTGGATCCAGCAGCTATGGAAGTAGCGCTTAAAAACTACCCAGGCCGCGCACTAATCAACTCCGTAAATGGGGAGGAGGAGTCCATCACACACGTTATGCCTTTGGCTAAACGTTATGGCGCAGCATTACTTTGCTTGCCATTATCTAGTGGTGACCTTCCTGAAAAAGCAGAGGACCGCGTTGCTTTAGCTGAAAGCATCGTAAATCGCGCTTACGGCTATGGTCTTCAACCACATGACTTATTACTTGATCCATTGGTATTAACACTTGCCAGCGGTGAAGATAGTGCACGTCAAACATTGCGTACATTACAGTTATATAAAGAGAAATTTGGCTTCCCAACAGTAATGGGCTTGTCTAACATTTCCTTCGGTATGCCTCAACGTCCTTACTTGAACGGCCAATTCTTAACAATGGCTCTAGCATGTGGCTTAACAACACCAATTATGAACCCATTAAATTATCCAGCTAAAAAAGCGTTCGTATCTAGTACAACACTATTAGGCTGGGATCCAGGTTCTGCTCAGTTCATTAAAGAATACGGCTACGAAGACGAATCAAGCGCTCCTGGTAACTCCGCTCCGAAAGGTCCAGAGAAAAAATCCTTCGACAGCAATGATCCATTGGCGAATATTCGCGCTTGTGTAGAACAAGGGGAGAAGGAAGCCATCGTCGAGCTTGTAAAAAAAGCCTTAGCAGACGGCATGGACCCATTGGATATTACGAAAAAAGGCTTATCTGAAGCGATGAACGTAGTAGGGGATAAATTCGGTTCTGGTAAATTATTCTTGCCACAAGTAATGCTTGCTGCTGAAACAATGCAGGCTGCTTTCAACACCATTAAAGAAATCATTCCTGCTAGTGAAAGTTTAGATAAAGGTACAGTCGTAGTAGCAACCGTTAAAGGCGACATCCACGATTTAGGTAAAAATATCGTAGCAGCCTTACTCGAAAACAATGGTTATAAAATCGTTGACCTTGGCAAAGACGTTGATCCAGAGGTCATCGTTCAAGCTATTAAGGACAACAAAGCCGCTCTCGTTGGTATCTGTTCCTTGATGACTACAACAATGCCTCAAATTGACAATACTATCGCTGCTATCCGCGCTGCAGGCCTTAAAACTAAGGTCATGGTTGGTGGTGCCGTAGTATCTCAAGACTACGCAGACCAAGCGGGCGCAGACATCTATGCTAAAGACGGTATCGCTGCTGTTAACCACGCAAACGATTATTTTGAGACATTAGAAAAATAATTTCTGATTTACATGATACAAAACAAGGTGAAAGCTCATCTTAAAAACTTATTTTGATGGTGAAAACCACTTAAGAGATTAAACAAGATAAGCTTTCACCATATGTATAGATCAAGAGGTACATGATGACATTAAGAGAGAAACATCAACAAGGGAAATTCACCATTACTGTTGAATTAGACCCACCAAAGAGCAGTTCTGCTCAAAAGGTATTTGACCAAGCAGCGCGTTTGAAAGGGAAAGTAGATGCAATTAACATCGCTGACAGCCCTATGTCTAAGATGCGTATGAGC
>JAWERH010000216.1:0-2381 GCA_032482215.1 Veillonella sp.
ATGATTGGAATCATAACGGTTAGGGCACAACGGCCGATGGAGCTCATGTCTTGAATTGTTAAGACTCTAGGTACTTCTGTCATAGACACCTCCAAAATACTATATATTTTATTGTACGTTATGTAGGGCATTCTGTAAATGTAATGATGTTATTCATGAAATTAACTTCATAATGTAGTATAATAAAACAGATAGACTTTTTATGGAGGATAGTGACAATGACAAGGTATGTATTTCGACGCCTAGGTGGCGCAATCATAATCTTATGGGTCATCATTACCGTAACGTTTGCATTAATGCATGCAATACCGGGGGGACCTTTTACAAGTGAAAAGAAATTACCACCTCAGGTAAAAGCAAGTATTGAAGCAAAGTATCATCTTGATGATCCTGTATGGAAACAGTATGGTGATTATTTAGGTGGTGTTATTACCGGCGATTTGGGACCATCATATAAGTATGAAGGTCGTAGTGTGAACGATATTATCAGTGATGCATTCCCAATTTCTGCGCAGCTTGGTTTATTATCATTAATGGTGGCTGTAGTAGGTGGTATTGCCGCGGGTGCTATTAGTGCTATGCGCCCTAATGGTATCGTTGATTATGCGGTTACCGTATTATCTACCATTGGTATTTCCGTGCCTACCTTTATTATTGGTGCCGTTCTTGTCTATGTGGTGGGCTTTGAACTAGGATGGTTCCCAGTAGCCTTATGGCGTGGTCCATCTTATATGGTTCTACCAGTATTGACGTTAGCAGCACAACCTATGGCATTCATTGCACGCTTAACGCGCAGTGGGTTGCTTGATGTGTACCAACAAGAATATATCCGTACAGCTCGCGCCAAAGGTTTGGGCTCTTGGACTATTTTGACACGTCATGCATTAGGCAATGCTATTTTGCCAGTTATTACGTACTTGGGACCGTTGGCTGCTAGCCTTTTGACAGGTAGCTTTATCGTAGAAACAATTTTTGCCATTCCGGGCCTTGGACAGTATTTCGTAACTTCCATTTATAACCGTGACTATACGGTTATCCTGGGCATTACGATTTTCTATAGTGCGCTTGTAGTATTTCTTAATATTTTGGTGGATATGATTTATCCGTTAATTGATCCACGTGTTACGACAGAGGAGGGGACAGATGAATAAGGAAGATTTTTTACCTATTGAACGAACTCCTCAAGAAGAAATTACAAGCTTTATAAAACGTCCTAGTAAATGGGCGAGATTTAAGGTAAATCGCTTGGCCGTAGTAGGGGCAACCATCATTTTGGTTATGATTGTGTTGGCTATTTTAGGCCCCCTTATTTCTCCGTATACCTATGCAGATCAATCCCTAATCGATGCGAACCAAAGTCCGAGCTTTAGTCATTGGTTTGGTACTGATACATTGGGCCGCGATATTTACACGCGCGTTATGTACGGCGCTCGTATTTCCTTAACTATCGGTTTTGTAGCGGCGTTTATCAATCTTGTTATCGGCGTCACTTATGGCGGTATTGCAGGTTACCTTGGTGGCAAGGTTGACCGCATCATGATGGGCATCGTAGATGTTTTGTACGGCATTCCACTTTTACTTTACGTAATTTTGTTGATGGTTGTACTTGGCCCTGGTTTAACGTCTATTTTCGTAGCATTGGGTATCGCCTACTGGCTGAATATGGCCCGTATTGTACGTAGCCAAATTTTGAAAGTTAAAAACGAAGAATACATCATTGCTGCTGAAGCGATGGGTATTCCGAAATATCGCATTTTATTGCGTCATATTTTGCCAAACTGTGTGGGACCAATCATCATTACATTGACATTGGCCATCCCAGAGGCTATTTTTACAGAAGCATTCCTTAGTTTTATCGGCTTAGGTGTAAACGCACCTATGGCGAGCTGGGGCGTATTAGCTTTATCCGTTCCAATTGATTTTTCCTGCTGTTGCCATTAGTGTTACCATGCTTGGTTTCGCATTCCTTGGCGATGGCTTACGTAATGTGTTAGACCCTAAGGAAGGAGATAGATAATGAATAACGCAATTGTTGATGTGCGCAATGTGTCCATTACCATCGATACCTTCCAAGGCCCTTTACGGGTTATTCGCAATCAAGATATCTCCTTACAACCAGGTGAGATTTTAGGTATTGTTGGTGAATCCGGCTGTGGTAAATCAGTGCTAGTTAATTCATTAATGGGATTACTACCATATGGTAAAACAAAAATCAAAGCCGATACATTTATGATTGATGGCAATGATTGCCTTGAGTTCACTGAAGATGATTGGAATGAATTGCGCGGTACTACTGTTGCTATGGTATTCCAAGATCCTATGACATCTTTGAATCCAATCATGACGATTGGGGAGCAACTGTATGAGGTTATCCATCGTAC
>JAWERH010000217.1:0-2461 GCA_032482215.1 Veillonella sp.
CTTATTGGCAAAGTTACGATTAGCCTCAACACGTTCCATATAGAAGCGCATATCATTACCTGGTGTGTTACCAGTAACAAGAGTAAAGCGCAATGCATCTGCACCATATTGGTCGATAACTTCAAGAGGATTAATACCATTGCCCAAGGATTTACTCATTTTACGGCCTTGACTGTCGCGAACTAGACCATGAATAAATACATGTTTGAATGGAATTTCATGTTCGAACTCAAGAGCCATGAAGATCATACGAGCAACCCAGAAGAAGATGATATCGTAACCAGTTACAAGAACACTTGTTGGGTACCATTGTTTAAGCTCAGGAGTTTGTTCAGGCCACCCCATGGTAGCAAATGGCCACAAGCCAGAGCTGAACCATGTATCTAAAACGTCTGGATCTTGTGTAACATGACCGTGGCAATGAGGACATTCAGTAATATCGTCACGACTAACGATTGTTTCACCGCAATCATCGCAGTACCATGCAGGAATACGATGACCCCACCATAATTGACGAGAAATTGTCCAGTCCCGAATATTTTCAAGCCAGTTTACATATGTTTTTGTAAAACGTTCAGGAACGAACTCTACTTCGTGATCTTTAACAACCTTAAGAGCTGGCTCTGCTAATGGTTTCATATCTACGAACCATTGTTTAGATACCATTGGCTCAATAATTGTGACTGCATGGTCATGATCATCGATTTTTTCAAGTAAGCCTAGTTCTTTGAGTTCAGCTACAACTTGTTTACGAGCTTCTTCACGAGTCATGCCATTGAACTTGCCAGCACCTTCATTCATTGTGGCATCATTGTTCATAACAACGATGGATTCCAAATTATGACGTTGGCCCATTTCAAAGTCATTAGGGTCATGAGCAGGCGTAATTTTTACACAGCCTGTACCGAAGCTAGCATCTACATAATCATCGGCAATTACAGGAATTTCGCGATTAACAAATGGTAAAATTAATGTTTTGCCGATGAGGTCTTTATAACGATCATCATCAGGATTTACTGCTACTGCTACGTCACCGAACATTGTTTCTGGACGTGTGGTAGCAACAACTACGAAACGATTATCCTCACCTTTTACAGGATATTTAATATGCCATAAGTGGCCATGTTCGTCTTCATGTTCAACTTCAACATCAGATAAAGCAGTAGCACAACGAGGGCACCAGTTGATGATGCGTTCACCGCGATAGATTAAGCCTTTTTCATAAAGCTTTACGAACACTTCACGCACTGCATGATAGTACCCTTCATCTAATGTAAAGCGTTCGCGAGACCAGTCACAAGATGCGCCTAAGCTACGAATTTGTTTTACAATAGTATCGCCGTATTCTTTTTTCCATTCCCATACGCGTTCTACGAATTTCTCACGACCTAAATCATAGCGAGATTTGCCTTCTTCTTTAGCAAGCATTTCTTCTACTTTAATTTGTGTAGCAATACCAGCATGGTCAGTACCTGGCATCCACAATACATTGTAGCCTTGCATGCGTTTGAAACGAATAAGGATATCTTGCAATGTATTATCTAAAGCATGGCCCATGTGCAACATACCAGTTACATTAGGAGGCGGCAACACGATACTAAATGGTTCTTTATTAGTGTCTACTTCTTCGTGAAAGTATCCTTGGTTTTCCCAATATGAATACCATTTCCCTTCTATTTCACCGGGGTTATAAGTGGTTAAATTTTCGTAGGTTTTCATCGTTCCTCCTAAATAAACTCCTTAGCGCTTCATAATCTTAGCCAATACAAATAGGCTCGTTTCATATAGCAATATCATAGGCAATGCAATCATCGTTTGAGAGAACATATCCGGTGTTGGTGAAATGACAGCACCTATGATAAAGGATATAAGAATAAATATCTTACGTTTCGTTTTTAAAAAACGTGATGTAATTAAGTTGAAATATCCCAAGATGATTAAAATCAACGGCAACTCAAAGATAAATCCAAAGGGTAATACAAAGGACAATACAAAGTCCATGTACTGACCGATGGAAAATAACGGTTGTAATTCGTCTGTAGCAAAGCCCATAAAGAACTTAACGGCTGCTGGTAGTACAAGGAAATAAGAAAACACAATACCTATGCCAAATAGGCCTATAGCAACTGGTAAAATCCAGTTAGATAGCTGTTTTTCTCGCACCGTAAGGGCGGGCTTAACAAATAGCCAGATTTGATGCAATATAATAGGCGCTCCTATAATAAGACCACCTACTATGGACACCTTCATATAGGTAAAGAAGGCCTCAGTCGGTTTCATATAATAGAGCTTACCAGCTGGCTTTAGGAGTATTTCCAATAAGAAGTCTACATAATAATAAGAAATACAAGTTCCTATAACAACTGCAACAGCCATTATAATAAGGCGCTTTCGCAATTCAGATAGATGGCCTACAAGGGATATTTCCCTCGCCTCGTCCATCATTTTCTGTTCCATCTCA
>JAWERH010000218.1:0-3166 GCA_032482215.1 Veillonella sp.
CAAAAGTGGAAGAAGTACATGATGTGGTATATCTTGATGGAATTTACTTAGCTAGGAATTTATGTGTTTTGATTTGTTGCAATGATACTCATGTTCTAGGATGGTATGTCTGTCGTTATGAGCATGCTAGAGCTTGGCAGTGTTTAATGGAACGGATTGCCGAACCTAAAGTTGTTGTGTCTGATGGTGCTAATGGTTTGCCTAAAGCATTACGTAAAGTTTGGCCTCATAGCAGTCACCAAAGATGCCTGTTTCACATTTTTTGTCAGGTTAGACGATATACGACAAGTAGACCTAAAACGTTAGCAGGAAAGGATCTTTATACTCTTGCTAAAGATTTATTTAATGTGAAAACAATGGATCAAGCTTTTATATGGATTAATAAACTTTCGGCGTGGCGAATGACATATTCTGATTTTTTACGAGAAATGACGATTGATGAATTCGGAAACAAACGCTCTACACATGAGCGTTTGCTTAAAGCTGAATCATCATTATGGCGTCTGATTAGGCAACAAACTTTATTTACATTTTTGGAATGTATTGATATTACAATACCTACAACAAATAATCGTATTGAAGGTGGAGTAAATGCTCAACTAAGAAGTATGTTACGGGCTCATAGGGGCCTTTCACTTGAAAGAAGACTAAAAGCGGTCTATTGGTGGTGCTATATGCACTCACCAAGACCGCTTTCTATTTCAGATATATTAAATTGTATGCCTACAGGAATGAGCTACATATGTCTACAGATTTTCCAACTTATTGGGATTAGTCACACACACTTTTTGTCCTATAACCCTTATAGAGCTTCACGTTCTTGATGCTTATCTATTTCTCGGCCTTCGCTCATATAGTCTGGAGTAAATAATGATAGGCCCATTTTAAATAATATCCACATACATTTTTGTTTCATGGGTACCACCTCCCTATTAATGGTAGTGTAATCTATAAATAAGTTCATTAGCAAGTAGCAAGTTTTATTTTATATATGTAATAGAGATCTATATCAGTAAATATTTGTATATTTATATGTATATTTATAAAGTATATATTATTCTATAACTAAAATATGTACACTAGAGAAGTACATCAAGTGTACATTTAGAATAGACAAAATAATCCATATGTGAAGAAAAGTTCATGATGATAAATTAGAAATAAACTGTGAAATTTAGTTGTTGAAAAGATGAATGATGAAATTGAAAAAAGATGGACCGATTTCTCAATTAATTGTTTTAAATGATAATGCAGGTATAACATTTCTCGCCTACCCTATTTTGTGTTACGCAGGTCCTATATTTTGGTTTGTAAATGAGAATAAATTGAGAATGTGCTATAATATAAAGAAAAATGACTTAAATATTTCGCTTATATGGTCATTTTATTAGTTTTTATATAGAAACTTATATAAAATAGATTAAAAACGCCATAGAACGCAAATTTCTGAGTATTATAGGGTTTGAAATAAGAAATACTATTCTACTATCTTATATATTGATGATTACCTGGATTTGTTTATATGATGTATCATATGACATGAGATTTTCTAACTATGTGTTGTTTACTTTTACAATCATATAAATATCTGATAATTTATTAGGAGTACTTATGAAAGAAAAATACGATGTGCCTATTGCACGTGAGTCTGAATTTGTTTCATACATGATGGAGCAAATGAGCCAATTTGGTTTGCCTTGTACGGAAGAGCAGGCGAAGGACTTTTATGTGTATTACGCGCGCATGATTGAAACAAATAAATATCTCAACCTCACCGGTATTACGGATATGAAAGAGGTTGTAGTGAAGCACATGATCGACTCCCTTTCCTGCTACGATCCAAATATTATTAAATCTGGCATGTCCATCATCGATGTTGGTACTGGTGCTGGTTTCCCTGGTATTCCGTTGGCAATCTACGACCGTAGCCTTAAGGTTACGCTGTTTGATTCTTTAAAAAAACGTCTTACCTTCCTTGAATCCATTATGGATGAGCTTAAATTGACGAACTGTACTACTTTACATGGCCGTGCAGAGGATCTTAGTCATCAAGATTACCGTGAAAACTTTGATATTGCTACGAGTCGTGCAGTGGCACGTTTACCTATTCTCTTAGAATGGACTGTGCCATATGTTAAAGAAGGTGGTTACGTTATTGCTTTAAAAGGTGCTATCTACGAAGAAGAAGTGGGAGAATCCAATAAAGCCCTTAGCACATTAAAAGCTAAGATTGAAGAAGTACGTACCGTTATACTTCCAACCTTGGATGATAAACGGGCAATTCTGTACATTAAGAAAATAGGTAAAACACCTAAACAATACCCACGTAAACCAAAAGAAATTAAAGACAAGCCGTTAGTATAACTTATTAGTGCTATCTCGTAATAGCGGATAATAGAAAACAATTGATACCTATACAAAAGAGGATGCAAACCTAAGATTTGCATCCTCTTTCTCTTTCCCCTTGCCTATTAAGCGATATCTTATACGTGATCAATGATATGTAATGTTGTATCGATATCGTTTAAAGGCATAATATGTACGCCTGCAGCGATTTTTTTGATTTGTTCCAATGTTTCGATAGCGATTTCTGTGTAAATATGTAGCCATTTTGAAGCTTTTAAGTGGAATTAAACCAAGCATAATAGGTACATCAAACTCAGACATTTTATCGATGTAACGTTTTGCTTGTTCTAAATCGTAAATTGGTTGTGTTTGCACGAAGTGCGCACCGTTTTTAATTTTCGCTGCTAATTTTTGACGTTCAATTTCTAAATCTGGAGCACCAGGGTTACCAGTAGCACCGATGTAGAAGTTTGTAGGATCGTCTAAGTCATTACCTGCTAAGTCTTTGCCAGAATTCAAAGTTTTAGCGATATTGAGCAAACCCATGCAGTCTACTTCGAATACGGATTGTGCAAATGGGTGGTCCCCATTATCTGGTTTATCACCAGTAAGGGTTAAGATATTATTTACACCCAGTGCTGCAGCGCCTAGTAATTCGGATTGTAAGCCGATGATGTTACGGTCACGGCATGTAAGGTGGAAGATAGTTTCAATGCCTTCGTTATGTTGTAACAAATAGGACAAGGAAATTGGGCTCATACGCATCTTAGACATAGGGCTGTCAGCGATGTTAATTGCATCTACTTTCCCTTTCAAACGC
>JAWERH010000219.1:0-2343 GCA_032482215.1 Veillonella sp.
CCACACATACGAGCTAACTCTTCATTAGGTGTTCCCATAGGTTTTACAACCGCCTGAATCATAGGTCGTGTCGGTGTGTGCACTAAGTCACGAATGCCTTGTAAACCAAACTGAGGCCCTGTAAACACATCATAAAGGGTTGGACATAACTCTACATCAACCACCCAAATATGAGGTTGTAAGGACGAGTTTCCAAAGACAACATTTAAAAATTGTGTCGCTTCTAATGCCGTAGTATCTACAAGATACGAAATACGAGCCACATAGTAACGAGATACATCAATTACAGCATTTGGCATAACGCCAACATTAACATATGCAGAACCTTGTTCCATAGGCTCAAGGCTCTCTAACCGACCAGTGATATTTTCTTTAATATACGAATCAGTAATAAACTCATAAGGAAACTCTATGGTTTGTTCTACTTGAACAGCCCAAGCAATTGCTTTTGCTTCTTCATATGAACCTGCTTCTATTCGATACGTAACTATAAATCGCTCGTCTTTCATAATGCTTCTCCTTTGTAATAATATTATTTAATTATATACCAAAGTAGTACACGATTCCACACAAAAAAGGGCTCACTCTAAAACTAGAGTGAGGCCTTTTAAAATCGAAAACATGTATATAGATGTTTTACCTATACAAACAAGGTTTCTATTGTGAAAGACAATACATGTAATCGTATGAGAATAAACTCGTCTAACTATATATTATTGATAGAAATGTTTAGGATAGCCTTTGAATCGTGTGAAGTGACGGTATTTACGTATTGCACGATTAGGTTCGTTAACAGTTTTGTAACCAAAGCCATTGAATACAACGTTTAGAAGAACGGCAATGATACTACCAGCTGTGATACCAGATTTCAAAAGAATTTGAGCCCAATCTGGGAAATGTGCATAGAAGTTAGGCGCAGCTAGAGGAATCATGGATACACCAATACTAATCGCTACTAACATCAAGTTGTAGTTACCATCAAAGCTAACTTTACCAAGGGAACGGATACCGCTGGCAATGATCATACCAAACATTGCGATACCTGCACCGCCTAAAACGGCATTTGGAATACAAGCTACGATAGCAGCTAATTTAGGGAAAAGACCTAATAAAATAAGAATAACACCAGATGCTGCTACAACGAAGCGGCTCTTAACGCGTGTTACAGCGATAAGACCAACGTTTTGAGCGAACGCTGTGTAAGGGAAGCTGTTAAGCACACCACCGATTAAAGTAGATAAGCCATCAGCACGAAGTACTGCAGCTAACTCTTTTTGACCGATAGGTTTATCAACGATTTCGCCTACTGCGATACTGTCACCAGTTGTTTCAACCATAACTACGAGCATTACAATAATCATAGAAATCATAGAAGCAAAGTCAAAGGTTGGAAGACCAAAATAGAACGGTGTTACAATGGATACCCATTGAGAACGACCTACTTCGGAGAAGTCAGTAACACCACAAAGCATAGCAAGGGCTGTACCAAGGATAAGACCTACTAAGATTGCTAGATTACCAATAAATCCTTTACCAAATCGATAGGTTATAATAACAATAATAAATGTAGCTACACCAAGAGCAATGTTAAGCAGATCCCCAAAGTTTGGACTGCCTGCACCGCCACCCATCCATTTAACTGCTACTGGCATCAAGTTGATACCAATAATAGTAATGATAGTCCCTGTTACTACAGGTGGGAATAGACGAATCAAACGACTAAAGAATGGAGCCACAAGGAATGTAAAGATACCGGCTACGATAATCGCACCGTAGATAGTTGTAATATCATGCTGCTGACCAATCATAATCATTGGACCTACAGAAGCAAATGTTCACATGTGAACAAGTCGGCCGTAATCAAACGAATTAAGTCTTCAATAGGTAAGTTCATCGCTTGTGCGATGATGATTGGTACCGCTACTGCACCTGCGTACATAGCTAGTACGTGCTGTAAGCCATAAGCAAACAATTGCGGGATTGGCAGCATACCATCTACATGGTCGACGCCAGATATAGCTTTACTCATAAGAATCACCTCATATCTTACGTTTTAGTTACTAGTAAAATTATATAGTCATACTATCGTACATGATAGAGTTTAGAGAAATCTCATCGACTTCACGTGGGAACCTTGATGGCTAGGGGCCTTAGGCCCCTACCCATTAAGCAAATATTCTATTTTTTATAACCTGTATGTTGAATCGGCAAAGATCTACGTGGTTCTCCGTCAATACGACGATACGCATTTGCAATAGCTGGTGCAATTGGAATACTGGAAATTTCACCAATACCTTTAGCGCCGTATGCATATTGTTCTGGTGTCCCCTTTTCAATCAAACT
>JAWERH010000220.1:0-3265 GCA_032482215.1 Veillonella sp.
AGGTACCTTTAATACCTCTTTACCTGCTGCAAGGCGTTCAAGTAGCGCAGTGTAATCGGATTCATTGGATGCTACTAAGGTAAATCCTCCTATCTGCTGAGGCAACCATGAATAATCTAATGCTTTACAAGCTTCAATAATAGTTTCCATATAATGCCTCGTACTTTTCTTGATACTGTAAGACAGCTTTTACATAGCTACGCGTTTCAGGAAATGGTATGGTATCAACCATTCCATTCCATTTATTCTCATTGAGCCAAGATTCCACATGACCACGTCCCGCATTGTACGCAGCTAACGCTTGCACCTCATCACCATTAAATTCCTTTAACAAATGACCTAGGTACCATGTACCTAACTCAATATTAGTTTCAGGCTCTTTTAACTGGCGATCTGTATAATTGCCATGTCCAACTTGTTGAGCTACCCAACGCGCCGTATCAGGCATAAGTTGCATCAATCCAAGAGCGCCTGTTTCTGATTCGGCAGTATTCTTATATTTACTTTCAGCTAAGATAACACTAGCCACCAAGGAGGGTGGTACTTGTTCCTTTTCAGCTGCAGCCATCACTACATCTCTATAGTTAAAGGGGTACGCCACTTGACGCGCTATAGGATCATCTAAATGAGTAAAATAAAACCACCCAAGTACGACGCACGATAGCGCCGTTGCCGTTGCACGTTTCATAAATCCCCCTTTCTACATATAATTACTATAATATTTACCATTATCTAGCATATAAGAAAATGATAGACAATATGATACTAAATTACATGGGCTTATTATACCATTTAATACTATTTTTTATATACCAATTTTGACACATCTATTGTTATTATTGAGGTTTTTGTAAAAGCGGCTCTAGACGCTCACTCCAAATTGTATCTAATTTTACGGTCAAAGCCTGAGGAGTACCATTATTATCAATGATTAGATCTGCAAAAGATCGTTTATCGTCGAGTCGCATTTGACTATTGATGCGAGCCAAAGCATCCTCTCTGGTATATCCATTGCGACTCATTAAGCGATCTATCTGAGTAGGCTCGTTTACATAAACAAGCCAAACCTCATCCATCATGCCGATTCATATTGAGATGTTAGTTCCAAAATACGATTGCGAATATGCGTTTTTAGACAGCCATTTAACAATTGTCGTTTTTCTTCATTGTGAAAGACAATAGCGCCCAATGCTTCACGATTTAATGTACCGTCATCATGCAATACATTAGAACCAAAGGCAGCTACAATTGCTTCTAAACCTTCAGTACCGGGATCTACTACCTCACGAGCGACGATATCTGCATCGATATAAGGTATTCCTTTGTCCTTAAAATAGGTAAGGACTGTACTCTTGCCCGATGCAATACCACCAGTTAATCCTATTTTAAACATATATGCCTTCTATTTTTAATAAGCTAATATAAAAAAACTATTATTTAACTAACGCCCAATTTTCCGCATGATGTACATCTACAATAAGAGGTACTTGTAACTCCACAACAGATTGCATAGTCGTACGTAATAATTCTTCTACTGCTTCTAATTCAGAATTCACCACTTCTAATAAAAGTTCGTCATGTACCTGTAATAAAAGACGAGATGTAAAGTTTCCTTCTTCTAGCTTTTTCTCGACTTGGTTCATAGCCAACTTGATAATATCTGCCGCAGTGCCTTGAATTGGTGTATTCATTGCCGTACGTTCTGCAAAGGAGCGACGGTTAAAGTTACGACTGTTAATATCAGGTAATTCACGTTGACGACCGAACATAGTACGAACCTTACCAGTTTCATGAGCTTCTTGAACCATGCGATCCATATACTCTTTAACCTTTGGATAACGGCTAAAGTATAAATCAATATAGTTTTTAGCTTCACCCCGTGTAATACCGAGGTCACGAGATAAGCCAAAGTCGGAAATACCGTAAATAATACCAAAGTTAATCGCCTTCGCATGGGAACGCTCTTCACTCGTTACGTCCTCTTGAGATTTACCTAGTACCTCTGCCGCAGTAAAACGATGAATATCCTTACCATCAACGAAAGCTTTAATTAACGCTTCATCGCCAGATAGATGCGCTAAAATGCGCAACTCAATTTGAGAATAATCGGCACTAACTAATGTATCGTACCCTGCACCTGGATAGAATAAGGCACGAATTTCACGGCCTTTTTCAGTACGAACCGGAATATTTTGTAAGTTAGGGTCAGAAGAGCTGAGACGTCCTGTAGCCGTAACCACTTGATTAAAGGTCGTATGAATACGCTTAGTCTTATCATTAATAAGAACCGCCAAGCCTTCACAATACGTAGATACTAGCTTAGCTACAGAACGGTATGCCAAGATTTTCTCTACAATCGGACTTTCATGACGAAGCATATCAAGTACTTCAGCATCTGTAGAATAGCCAGTCTTAGTTTTCTTAATGATTGGCAAGTTCATCTTTTCAAACAAGATAACACCCAATTGTTTAGGCGAGTTAATGTTGAAAGTTTCTCCTGCGATATCGTAAATCTCTTGCTGTACTTGCTCAAGTTCCTCTTTAAAACGAGCCGTAGTTTCAGCTAATTTTTCTGTATCAATGTAAATACCATTTTTCTCCATTACTACTAAAGTATGAATCAATGGCAACTCAATTGTTTCATATAGAGACCAAAGCTCTTCACGGCGTGCAGATTCACAAGCTACTTCGTTCATAGCGAGTAAAGCTTTCACCATAGACACGCATTCTACATCTACACTACCACTAGCAATGCTATAGATAACCATAGTTAGTACGCGTAGGATCTAACAAGTACGCAAGAAGAGACATATCATGGACACGAGCGGTTTTATCATCGTTAAATAAAGAAATCTCAGCTGGCGCATCTTCACCAAAGGCTTCAATAATCTCTTTAGTTTGAGTAGTAACGATAGCATTTGCACTTTGTAAAACAGCTAATACAGCTTTAGTATCATCTGTTTTTACAATAGTATCACCATTAGATAAATACGCATTCGTTACTGTTCTAAATGGAGTTTTACCATCTAATACAACATGTATTGCCACCGTTTTATCTGTATAGAACTCAGAGGTTAAAGCCTTAGCATCTGCTAAATCATCTAGAGAAATTTCCGCTTGTGGAGCAAATAAAGAACCAGGATCACCAAAATCGGATTCCTCTCCACCCATTACTTGTACGATACGAGGCGTTAATTTAGTAAATCCCAAGGTTTCGAATAAAGGCTGTACCTCAGAGGTATGGAAATTTTGTACAAAATCTTCA
>JAWERH010000221.1:0-2567 GCA_032482215.1 Veillonella sp.
TGGCTTTGAAGGAACATTTAACTATCAACAAAGAATGCCTATGGTTGATTTACCTCTATCAATGGACAATCTATTAAGCAATGTAACTGCAGTGGTAGTTACACACACACATCTCGACCATTGGGATGAAACGGCAATTAATGCTATTCCAAAATCACTTCCTATTTTTGTACAAAATACAGCGGACAAAGAACTTATTACTTCACAAGGCTTTAACGATGTACGCATCATTTTTGAAAGTCTGGAGTTTAATTGTATCACATTAAGAAAAACAGGTGGCTCCCACGGCACGGTAGAAATGTATGCAAATCCAGTTCTCGCACCATTAGCAGGCGATGCGATGGGCGTTATTTTTGAAGCAGCAGACGAACCAACTGTATACCTTGTAGGCGATACAGTTTGGACAAGTGATGTAGAGAAGGCCCTCCTTCGCTTCGACCCTAATGTTATTATTATGAACACTGGATATGCTCAAGTTTTAGGCTTTGAAGATAGTATTATTATGGGTACAAAAGATATTGGCCGCATGGTGGTACGCAAACCAGAGGCAAAAATCATTGCGGTTCACATGGATACAGTTAATCACACAGCAACAAGCCGTGAGGATGTGCGCAAATTTATCAAAGGCAACAACATTGAAAGCCATGTAGCAGTGCCTGAAGATGGTGAAACCATCACACTTTAGTAGGTCTAAAACAATTAGTACATTATACTACGGCTAATACAAGACTAGTAAAAAATCTATCCATAAACAATAAAAAACACCCTCTTAATTCTAATAGTCATAATAACTATAAGATCTATAGAGGGTGTTTTTGTACTTAACTACAAATTATAATCTATCAAATACTTCAGCCCAGCCTAAAGCAGCACGTTTAGCATCGATATCTGCCAAGATTTTTTCAGCTACTTTAGCAGGATCTGTATTTACATACATAACAGAACCTAAGATATCTTTAGTGTCTTCTTTAAGCCATTTTGTAACAGCATCAGAGCCTTGTGTAGGTGGCTCAACACAGTGGTAAGAGTTGATACCCATCAAGCGGAAGCCAAGGGATGCATCAATACCTTTTTCGTTGGACCATTCAGGGCTAGACATTGCAAATGGCATTTGTGGCAAGTTAAGACCTAATTCACCAGCAATACCAGCAAAGATACCGGAGGAACGTGCATTATCTACACATTCGCCAACATGCCATACTGGTGGTTGATCATCGCCCAAGAATTCTTGCAATGCAGGGCTACATTTTTTAATAGCATCTGTATTACAGTAACCAAGTTTCATCAATGGGAAGGATGCACAACCATTTGTTAAGATGATACAGCCATTTTTGATAAGTGTATCAACGATATCTACAGTTGCTTTTTCGTAGATAACGCGAGGGTTGGAACAGCCTACTACGTTAACGATACCGCGAACTTTACCAGATTTTAAAGCCTCTGCCAATGGTTTGAAGGAACCATAATGTTTAACAGTGGATTCTGGAGAGAAACCAACTTCTGCAGTGATTTCATATGGCGGAATGAATACAGGCATACCTTTACGCAATTCATGAGCTTCAAGAGCACGATCCAAGATTTTGCGAGCCAATTCTTTAGTTTCAGCCAAGTTAGTATGGTGATGATCGTAACCGATATGTTCTGCACCTGGTAAACGAGCAGCATCAGATGTAGTGATAACCTTTGTGTTGAAGCAACGAGCTACGTCCATGATGGCAGGGTATACGTCTTGAACGTCAGCTACCCAGCAATCAAGAGCACCTGTACCAAGTACAAGCTCAGCACCGATAGCATTACACAATGGAATAACGTTTTCATAACGGTACATACTGGACAAACCAGAGCAGCAGATGCCGTAGAATTGGATACCTTTAGCACCGATAGCTTTCGCTTTTTCTAAGTACTCTTCAGAAGCACCAATTTTACAAATTTGGGATACTAATGTTGGCAAGTGACCATGAACAGCGATGTTAACATAACCTTTTTTCAAAGCACCGATGTTAACTTTGGATGTACGACGACCACCAAGACCGAATAATGCATCTGTTGCGATGTCTGCTGCCACTACGCCAGTGAATGTGAAAGCAAGGCCACAACGCAAGAATTGTTTCATATTGCTTTCCCAATCGCCATCTGTACCTACGCAAGTACGATGATATGCATCAAATGCTTCATTATACGCAGAAATAGGCAAGATATCCAAGTTTTTCCATACTTCACGACGTTCAGCTGGAGCTAACGCTGTAATTGTTTTATATTCGCCAGGCAATGCACGGCTCAAATCTTCGAGCAATACATCTGCCAAGTCATTAGCCACTTCTTTTAAGGAACGGCCTTCTTCAGGGATGTTGAAAGCTTTACATACAGTACGAATTTTTTCTTCACCCATAATTGGAATATCCAATTGGTCATTAGCGGCAGCTTTCAAGGAAATCAAGATTTCACGAGCATGCGCACCATGTTGAGTCAAGCCACCTGCAGCAGCACGTGTCATATTACGAGCTACGATAAGGTCAGCATCAGCACCGCAGACACCACGAGGGCTCTTAGGTGTAATTTTACATGGA
>JAWERH010000222.1:0-3023 GCA_032482215.1 Veillonella sp.
TGAATCTTTAGAACGAAAAGCCAAAGAAATGGGCATTTCCTTAAAGGTTGAGAAAAATGGTGCTTCTGGTGTTAAAGATGCTCTTACAGCAGAAGAAATCGCTCATGCTAAATGCATCATCGTCGCTTCTGACCGTCAAGTAGAAATGGCGCGCTTTAACGGCAAGCCTATGATTCAAACTAAGGTTGCGAACGGTATCAATAAAGCAGAAGAGCTTTTAACAGAAGCCATGGCTGGCACAGCACCTGTATACCAAGCATCTGCAGCAGACCGCGAAGCTGCTGAAATCGCTGCTAGCGCATCTGACAGCGTAGGTCGTCAAATCTACAAACACTTGATGAATGGTGTATCTCACATGTTGCCATTCGTTATTGGTGGCGGTATCTTGATTGCCCTTGCATTCCTATTTGATATATTCGATCCTGCAAATCCTAAGAACTTCGGTTCTGGTACACCTTTATCTAGCTTCTTAATGCAAATCGGTGGTGCATCCTTTGGCTTCATGTTGCCAGTATTAGCTGGTTACATTGCTATGAGTATTGCTGACCGCCCAGGTCTTGTAGCTGGTTTCGTTGGTGGCTTGTTGGCTAACCAAGGTGGCTCTGGTTTCCTTGGCGCATTAATCGCCGGCTTTGCAGCAGGTTATTTAGTATTATTAGTTAAAAAATTAGTCTCTGGTTTACCTCAAGCGTTAGAAGGTACAAAACCAGTTCTCTTCTATCCTGTACTTGGTGTATTGTTCATAGGTCTTGCCATTACCTTCGTAATCAACCCTCCTGTATCTGCACTTAATCACTGGTTAATGGACTCCTTGCAATCCATGGGCACTACTAGCCGCGTATTGTTGGGTCTCATCTTTGGTGCTATGATGTCCGTTGATATGGGCGGTCCTGTAAACAAAGCAGCTTACGTTATCGGCACTGGCGCACTTGCTACTGGTGAATATGGTATCATGGCCGCTGTAATGGCAGGCGGTATGGTTCCTCCGTTGGCAATCGCTCTTTGTACTACATTCTTTCCTAGCCGCTTCACAGAAGCAGAACGCAAATCTGGTATTACAAACTATATTATGGGCCTTTCCTTCATCACAGAAGGTGCTATCCCATTTGCAGCGGCTGATCCAGTTCGCGTATTGCCAGCTTGCATCATCGGTGCTGGTACAGCTGGTGCGTTGTCCATGTTCTTCGAATGTACACTACGCGCTCCACATGGCGGTATCTTCGTAGTACCAACAATCGGCAACCCACTCCTATACCTTGCATCCATCGCAATCGGTTCCGTTGTGGCTTGCTTCATCTTGGCATTATTAAAACCAAGCCTTAAAAAATAATTGTGAAAGCTAGTATAATACTAATATATATAGCAAAAACCTACATATAGTAAAAACGTACATAGGCTAAATAAGTACATATAGCAAAAGGACTAGAACTTTAGAGTTCTAGTCCTTTTCTTATGCAAAACACCCTATGCCATTCATGATATATGATGTTTTGATGCAATAAGTTATGAACTAAGTACTTTAAATTTATTTATATTTTTCTAAGTTTATTTTCTTCGTACTTATCCAGTATTCATCTATTCTTCTATAAATTGTACAAATATATCGATTTATGTTAAACTATATAAATATAAATAAATTTTAAAATTATAAATTATTTTTTCAATTCTAGTTCGGAGAGTAATTCATGAAATCATCTAGGAAACGTAAGGTTACCGCTGCATTTTTTGCAGCTGCAGCGTTGGGTGGTGTTGCCCACGCAGCCCCTACACTCAACATGAATGATTTGGTAGGTTCGAACACTACCACTGAATCAACGACTACACAATCAGTTCCAAAGGTAACACCATTAATACCGCGTGTACGTCCAGTACCTGTAAACGATATTGCAAAAGCTTTATCAGATCAACAACGGGCTGTTTCACAACCACAATATGTTGTTAACAAACAAACTAATGCTGTCATGGAACCAACATTGGCCATGCATAGCTTGATGAACGTACAACGTAAAACTGAACCTGTTACAGTACAAAAACAAGTTGATGGCAAACAGCAAGTACAAACGACACAGGTACAACGTACTCCTGTAATGGTTCAACAAGAATCTACAACACCTTTAGTTATTGCTAATACAACTCAAACTAAAGCCGTTGTAGCAAAACAAAAATTAACTATTCGAGATATTCAACGTGCAGAACGTGAACAATTAGCTCAATTAGCAGCAGAAGAAGCTGCACAACAAGCAGGTACAAACCAAGTTGATCAGCAAATGGTTGCTCAAAAACAAGCTGAAGCTCAACGCCAAGCTGCAATTCTAGCAGAACAACAACGTCAAGCTGCTTTGCAAGCCGAACAACAACGTATTGCTGCTGAACAAGCTGAAGCTCAACGCCAAGCTGCCTTAAAAGCGGAACAACAACGTATTGCTGCAGAGCAAGCTGAGGCTCAACGTCAAGCGGCTCTAAAAGCGGAACAAGATCGTATTGCAGCTCAACAAGCTGAACAACAACGTATCGCTGCAGAGCAAGCTGAGGCTCAACGCCAAGCTGCCTTAAAAGCGGAACAAGATCGCATTGCAGCTCAACAAGCTGAACAACAACGTATCGCAGCAGAGCAAGCCGAAGCTCAGCGCCAAGCTGCCTTAAAAGCTGAACAACAACGTATTGCTGCTGAACAAGCTGCTCGCCAACGTGCAGAAGCTGCTGCTAAAGCTGAAGCAGAACGTCAAGCGGCTATAAAAGCTGAACAAGAGCGTATCGCAGCAGAGCAAGCTGAGGCCCAACGTCAAGCTGCTTTGAAAGCTGAACAACAACGTATTGCTGCCGAACAAGCTAAAGCTGAACGTGAAGCGGCACTTAAAGCTGAACAAGATCGCATTGCAGCACAACAAGCAGAAATGGCTAGACAAGCTGCAATTAAAGAAGAACAAGAACGTTTAGCTGCTGAGCAATTAGCAAAAGAAGAAGCTGAATCCGCTGCTAAAGCTCAAGCTGAGGCAGAAGCAAAAGCTAAAGCCCAAGCTGAA
>JAWERH010000223.1:0-2503 GCA_032482215.1 Veillonella sp.
GAACGTACACCTACAAATGCAGTTCGACATATAGCCGAAATGGTACAATCTCGCAGTGGCACAGATTTGGCTGCTGTATCTGCTAAATTTGGGGTACGGAATCCTCAAGAGGAATTATCTATAACAGAAGCATTGAAAGATAGATATAATACTATCTCTAATGGCAGCTTATTAAGCGGCTCTTTGAATTTTCCACGTCGCACTATTAGTGCATATTTTAATAGCGCTGTAACACCTGTATTTACAGTATTTAAGGAGAATGTAGAAGATGCGTTAAGCGTGCGAAACATTAAGGCTCCACTTCATATATTAAAGGCCGATGGAGGTTCTTTACCTATGGAACATATGGTGAGTAGACCAGTAGAGACCGCTTTTACAGGACCTGCGGCAACCGTACTGGGCTTATCTGCTCTTGGAGCTATTGGGAATGAACATACAGTTGCTTTAGATATTGGCGGTACCACTACAGATATTTCTTTGTGGAAACAAGGCAGACCGTTGATGACTAAAAGTGGTGTATCTATTCGTGAATACCCAAGTGCGGTACGCTCCTTTGCCGTTACCTCTGTCGGTATTGGCGGTGAATCTGTCGTTCGCATTGTAGATGGTGAAATTACTGTCGGACCTGAACGGGTGGGCCCATCGGTAGCTTTAGGAGGTGTAGAACCTACATTAGGGGATGCTCTCATTGTACTAGGTTATGCTGTTTCTGACGTTGCTCAATCAATCGTAAATAAGGCGTTGCAAACAATTCAGCATGGCATAGATGAGGTGGTAAGGGCAGAAAACAAACGACCTATCTATGTAGTAGCGGATATTGTGAACCCCGATGTATTTGTGCCTGCTCAAATCGTGGTAGTAGGTGGAACGGCGCCAAGCCTTGGACCTAGCATAGGTAAATATATGAATTTACCGATTACCATACCAGAAAATGCGGCGGTGGCGAATGCTATCGGAGCAGCCCTAGCATTATCGACCATTGAACTCACTGTTCATGTCGATACAAAACGACGCTTACTCGTTATTCCTGAACTAGGGATTAAACAACAAACCTGTACGTTGAAGCGAGTAGAACAAGTGGTGGAACGAGCTAAAGAAGCTCTCAGTGAAGAAGCATTGCGTTTAGGTCTTGGTAAGGATCAAGATATAGAGGTCATTAGTATAGAAGATTTCCCTGTTGTTGAGGGCTGGCAATCGATGGAACGATTAATCACTGTAAAAGTACAATTAGCAGCGGGGGTGAAACAGTATGTGGAATAAAGGCTTATCCTATCGTGAACGTCATGGACTTATTAATATCCATAAAAATGTACGTAATAACTTAAATACCGACAAAAATACATCAAATCATAGTTTAGGGCTTGTATTTTTCCCTGCTTTCGACTGGAAGATTTCTGAAACCCATCCAGAACGACAAGAGCGGTTGCTGTATACGCGTGATCAAATCGTTGAGGAAGGCTTATTAGATATACCTAATATTGTGGAATATAATCCTATCGTGGCCGATTGGGATACCATAGAGCGCGTTCATGTGGGCGCTCCTGACTTAGAGTCCTGGGTAACGGAAGCACATCGTGTGTCTGCAGGTGGTGCTATTGCCGCTGCTGATGCGGTTATGCGCGGTGAAGTGGATCGCGCTTTTGCCTTAGTAAGACCGCCAGGGCATCATGCGATGGCCATGGTTCATGGTATTCGTGGTTTCTGTACCATTAACATTGAAGCTGTCATGATTCAACATATGCGTCAAACCTATGGTATTAAACGGGTTGCTGTGGTGGATACAGATGTACATCATGGTGATGGCTCTCAAGATGTGTTCTACCATGATCCGGATACACTATACATTAGTTTCCACCAAGATGGACGGACCCTATATCCTGGCACAGGCTTTATGGATGAATTCGGTGGTCCACAGGCTATCGGTGGAAATATAGATATCCCATTGCCACCTGGGACTGGTGACGAAGGCTTGATGAAGGTTATGCGTGAGTTAGTATTGCCAATCTTAGAGGAATTCAATCCAGACATTGTTATTAATTCTGCAGGGCAAGATAATCACTTTAGCGATCCATTGGCTAATATGCAGGTAACCGCAAAGGGCTATGCTGAGCTTGTGGATTTATTGCAAGCAGATATAGCTGTCTTAGAAGGTGGTTACTCCGTACAAGAAGCATTGCCATATGTAAATACTGGTATCATTTTATCTATGGCAGGTCTTGATTACAGCAAGGTTGTCGAACCTGCCTTTGACCCTGTTAAATATAAGCAAAGTCAAAATGTAACCGCTTATATTGATGACCTTATCGCTAAGTGGAAGGTGCAATGGGCTAACCGTCATAAGATGGCCGAAGAGGAACGCACCGGTGTAGGCGATATATGGTCGAACCGTTACAATGTGTACTACGATGAAACAGGTGTACAAGAGGAACGCCTTGAAAAGGTGCGCATGTACGAAAATAAAGTTGGATGGCATAGCGTACTTTCACATGGTCAATATGGACCC
>JAWERH010000224.1:0-1790 GCA_032482215.1 Veillonella sp.
TAATGTGAGTGCCTTAGATTCTCTTGTACTCACTATTGGTAATATTCACTCTGGATCTGAATGGAATGTTATCCCTGGTGAAGCTAAAATGGGGGGGACCATTCGATTCTTTGACCCAGACCAAGAAGAGTACTATGTTGAATCCATACGACGCGTAGTAGAACATACTGCTGAGGCTTATGGAGCAACTGCTACATTAGAATATGTAAAAAAAGTACCGCCTACTATTAATGATCCTGCATCCAGTGAATTGGCGGAACGTGTCGTTATTGATACATTAGGTAAAGACAAGCTTTCTAAAATGCGTAAAGTAATGCCAGGGGAAGATTTTGCATGGTATTTACAAGATAAACCAGGGTGCTTTGCTTTTATTGGGATTCAAAACCCTGAAATCGAGGCTACCTACGATCATCATAATAATAGATTTAATATGGATGATACTGTATTATCTGCGGCATCAGCGGTATATGCTGAATATGCTATTGCATGGTTGAAAGAGCATAAATAAAAAATGTTTAATTATATAAGTAATAATCTATGTACTAATCCGTCTAATAGATTAGATATTTGTATGTTTAATGATAAAATCAATTAGATATTTCTATCTTAAAAGCACTGTTATCTCAAGGATAATAGTGCTTTTTCATTGTATTTTTATTTATATTTTCCGTATAGTATAGGTATAATATAGGTATAAGTGGGATGTGATGCAAGTATGATACAAGTATTATATAAGTATAATTCAAGTGTAGTGCTTGTGATATAAATCCGCTGTAAGTCTAATACATTCTCTATGAGAGGTACTTATGAATATAGTTATATGTCTCATCATAATTGCTATTACAGGCTTTTTATTGATGAAGCGCTACCAGCCACAACCTATTTTGATTGGCTTAGGAATTCTTATGATGTTCATCGCTTATGAGGCGAGCTGGATTGATGCCATATTAGTTGGTGACCAATCCACAGGAGTTCTCATATTTGATGCAATGGATATCGTAAGAATAACGACATCAAATAACATAGTCAATCTGGGCCTCATGATTATGACCTGTGCAGGTTATGCAAAATATATGGAGCATATTGGGGCAGGGACGAGATTGGCACATACATTTATACGTCCTTTATATCGTTTAAATCGCCCATATATTGTACTGGCCCTAATGTTTCTACTCAATATGGGATTATCCATTTGTGTACCTAATCCATTGAGCCTTGCACTCCTTATGATGGTTACTATGTATCCCGTATTGCTTCGCCTTGGGGTGAGCCCAGTGGGGGCGGCAGCGGTTATTGCTACGGGACATCTCATGGATGTGGGGCCAGGTGCAGTATCTACCTTACTTATTGCAAAGACCTTGAATATGCCCGTGCCAAACTATTTTGTAGGCTACCAGTTGCGTCTTTATTTCTTAGTCGCCATTGTGACGGCTATAGCACACTTTTTCTGGCAGAAATATCGTGACCGAGTGGAGGAACCTAAGGTTATAGATGCTTGTGAAAGTATTCCAGAGGCGCCAATAGGGCCTAAGCCGTATATGATATTCCCATTATTACCATTGTGTTTTATTTTGGGCTTTAGTCAATATGGTTTTCCTGGGGTGAAGATGAATGTTACCCTTGCTATGATGCTTGCCTTTGGTATAGCTTTATTAGCTGAATTAATTCGTCATCGAAATCTGAGGACAGTACTTAAGAGTACAACTATTTTCTTTGAAGGTATGGGGAACCAGTTCTCTTATGCAGTGACACTTATTATAGGGGGACAAATCTTTGCACAAGGACTAGTG
>JAWERH010000225.1:0-3218 GCA_032482215.1 Veillonella sp.
CATTCTATCATTAGGAGGTTCTTTCCTTTTCTCTAAGAATTTTTACCAACCCCCAGTTTAACTGGGGGTTTAGTCATGCCTATTCGGCGTACAAAAAAAACGCACGCCCTCTAATGAGAACGTGCGTGTGTGAAGCTTTCACAAAGAATCATAACCCTCGAAGGATCAGATTATTTGTCACCCCAGATAAGTGTGTACACAGCGTATGCAGGAGTGCCTTGTTCAACCTTACGAGTAGCCTTGTTAGGTTGTTCTTCTTTCACAACATAACCTTGTGGGTTATAAAGAGTTACCTTAACGTCTTTTACTTCGCGTTTTTTGTGGTTGAACTCTTCAGTTACGATATAGTGGTAACCTTCGTAGTCCATAGCTTTAATGTCCAAAGTTGCTTTTTTGTCATCTTTTTTAACGGAATCGTTATCGATGGACCAAGTGATACCATTGCTATCAGTACCTACAGTATACCAATTTGCCGCATCAACACTACCAATACCACCAATGAATAAAGCGCCTGCTGCCAAAACAGCTGCCAATGTTTTTTTCATATTTTTACCTCTCGAATTAAATACAAGAATATAAAATCTAGTATATTCGATAAAACTAAATATTTTATGAAAGACAAACGTACTCAATTATTAGAATATCTATTATAAACATTAAGACTTCACATAATAAGTAGACCGTCCTCCTCCTTTACGTTGAATATGGCCATCCTTCACAAGGGTACGTATAGTGCCTTCAATGGAACTATCACTGAGATTTGGACACCATTCTCTAATATCTTGCTTTGTAAAAGCCCCTAAATGTCTATCGATAGCTGCTTTCACCTGATCCATTGCTGAACCACTATTTGCCAGTATAGAACTGCGATCCTCAAAGTCATGATATGCGGCTAACAGCATTTGTAACCAATAGCGAATAAACGATATCGGGCAGGAACTTTCATCATACCAAGTATCACTAGACTCGCGTAAAGCAGCGTAATACATATCCTTATGTCTTGCAATCTTGGCCTCTAACGATACATATTTACCTACCATAAAGCCGCTACGATACAGCAATAATGTTGTTAACAAACGGCTCATACGTCCATTCCCGTCATTAAATGGGTGAATACATAAGAAATCATGTATAAAAATAGGAATAGCTAGAAGTGGCTCCACCTCTCCATTACCTACAACACGATTATATTCAGCACAAATCTGGTCGAGAGCCTCCGCCGTTTCATAAGGCGCTAGGGGAGTGAACAACACCTCTGTACGTCCATCGGGATAGGTAGCACTAATATAATTTTGTACACTCTTTAACTGTCCACCGCGGGCATTGAACTGGTAATTATACAAAATCTTGTGTAACTGCAAAATATGATTCCGAGACAAGGATATGGAATCATAACTTTCATGGATAACATTTAAGGCATCACGATATCCCATGATTTCCTGCTCATCCCGATTTCGAGGCGTAGTCTTATCAGCTACCAACTGCCGAAGCCGTGTACTCGTCGTCACGATTCCTTCAATCGCATTCGAAGCCTCTGTACTCTGTACCTTTGCCAACTCTACAAGAGAATCTAATGCCCGGTAGATTCCGGCAATAAGACTTAAAATATCCATATCCCACGACAAAGACTGAATCCAACCATACTCAAAACGACGCATACACACACCTCCATTCGGTTCTAATCCCTTATATATAAAACTATTCCCTTAAATTATACCATAATTTAAGGGAATAAATAATTTAGATACATTTAATCATACGTGCAGAAAGAGTTCTATCTCTTTGAGACCGACTTAGGTCACTACTCCCAAACGCAATTTTGAAAAGATTTCCTCATCAGGGGATGAGAAAACGGGTGAATATATCTCTAAGGATGACTTAGCTCGCTTTTTCCCGAACGCAGATATGGTAAATTTCCACATTAGTGAAAATACAAGGGCGGATAGTCCCTCGAAATCGACTTAGCTCGCTTTGGAGATTGAGAGGAACTATCCGCCCGGAATTGGACTAAAGAGGAAATTTACCAAATCAAGTGATACACGTGATCTAGATTACTTCCTTCTTGTATTTGTACTTTTGTATTTGCTAATGTTTCAGAGCCAATCATATAGCCTTGTGGATTATATGTTGTAACATCAATGAGTTGCACTGTTTTATCAGCGCGATTGAATGTCATTGTATAAATAGAGTGATCCCCATTAGGATCTACGATCTTCAAACGCAATGTAGCACGAGCGTCATTTTTATCAACAGAATCATTGTCGATATAACCAGTACGACCAGCTTGGTCCGTATCCAATGCATACCAACTTTCAGCATGAGACACGCCCACACCAGCGCTAAACAATAAACCTGCTACCGCTAAACAAGCAAACCATTTCTTCATAACTATTCTCTCCTGACTATAAAATTCAAATAACTATGCAATCTGCATACCATAAATTCTCTACGCCTTCATTATAACACCATAATTGCATATTACTAATAAAAACTCTATTAAATGCATAAATTATATAGAACCCCTAAGGAACATCTAGCAAGGCCCCTATGGGCTTTAAATAATCCAATGGATTTGAACGCTGATATTCGCTCTGTCTAGTTAGATATTCAGAATGTATAAGTAGCCCCGAACTATTCTGAAAACGACTCAGCTTATTCCTCTAGGAACGTCTAGCAAGGCCCCTATGAGGAAAATACTAATATGGCTTTACATAAAGAAAACGTAGCCCTTCAATCAAAAAACGACTTAGCTCGCTTTGGAGGCTTTTTGATGAAGGGCTACGTTACTTACGTATTAAAGGTATATACTATTTTCCC
This sequence comes from Veillonella sp., assembly GCA_032482215.1. GTDB lineage: Bacteria > Bacillota > Negativicutes > Veillonellales > Veillonellaceae > Veillonella. The sequence goes on from JAWERH010000225.1 coordinate 2,818, forward strand.
CATAGGGCCTGCATAACTTCTGCGCCCATGGTATCATCTTCAATTTTTGTAGGTTTTTGTGCGTCTTTACTGGACAATAACGCTACGCCTGCAGCACTGTATACTGTTGTATCAAGTTCTGTCCACGTTTTTTCTTTACGATCGATGCGTACTGTGTAGATGTATGTGAAGCCTTCTACATTGTTAATTTTAACAAGTACTGTTGCCGCATCATCTGTTTTATATACAGAAGAGTTGTCGATAAACCATGCTGCATCATCAGCATCAGCATCGATATAATACCAATCAGCGGCATTCGCTTGGCCAAAGCCACCTACAAAGAAAACCCCTGCTGCAAACATAGCAGCTAACCATTTTTTCATTTCTAACTCCTTAACGCTAGAGACGACCATCTAAGATGG
>JAWERH010000226.1:0-1777 GCA_032482215.1 Veillonella sp.
TAAATGGGTTGCACATGCGAGACATGGGTCGAAGGAGTGAATTACCTTCAAGATTTCAAGTGGTTTATCTGCAATTTTTACATGTGTATCAATCATGGAGTCTTCGTAGGCACCATGTTCGTTAGCTGCAGTCTTAGGACATGCATTCCATGTAGATGGTACGATACATTGATAGTTTGCAGAGCGACCATCTTTAATATGAATCCAGTGACCCAAACCACCACGAGGAGCATCTACAAGGCCAACACCTTTAGCATCTTTATCCCATGTATTTGGCTCAAATTTAGTCATATCAGCTACAGTAGTGTCACCATTTTTGATGTTAGCAACGAGTTTATCAAAGAAGTATTGACTCATATTTGCTGCTACTTGTGCATCAAGGCCACGACATGCTGTACGACCAACCATTGTAGTCATCCATACGTGAGCAGGAACGCCAAGTACTTGAGATACTGTATCGATTTGACGAACAATCATGGATTCTGCCCAAGTTGGATCTTTAATGATACCTTGTTTTACTTTTGTATATACAACGATATATTTTGCTAATGGGCCAACTTCTGCAGTTTTGCCTTTGAAAGTTGGGGATTTAATCCAAGAATATTTTTTATCTTCATCAAGGAATTCCCATTTTTCTTTTGTACCAGATTTAGGGCCTGTAAACTTAGGATCTGTAACACCTTCGATAGGATGAAGAGAGCTTTTACCATCTGGATATGTGAACCAGGAGTGATCAACCTCTTCACTGAGGTATTGAGGATCCATGAAGTCTTTACCTTCTAATGGAATAAATGTAGCTTTATCTACGCCCAAAGCAAAGTTTTCTACAACGCCATTAGAACGAACGATACATTTTTTATGGTAATCGCCATTAGAAATGCCAGTATAAGTATCGTCTGGATAATCACCGTAAGACATAACGCGTTTTTTCGCAAGGCCACCGCCATCAATCATGCCTTTTTCTACATACATTTTGCCGATAGCTAATAGATCTGGCACGTAGAAATTATTTACCAAATCTTTAGCCAATGCAATAGATTCTTCTACCGCAGCAAGACGTTGTGTATTAATAGGCGCATTCATATCATTCATAGAAATAGAACATGGCATGCCACCTACAACATAGTGCGGATGAGGGTTTTTACCACCAAATACAACGTGAGGAATTACGATATCACGTTGACGATCAAGAATATTCAAGTAATGGGATACGGCCATCAAATGAACCTCTGGTGGCAACAAATTATAATCAGGATGATCCCACCATTGAGCGGAGAAAATACCCAATTGACCAGATTCTACAATTTTCTTAATCTTTTGTTGTATAGCTGTGAAATAAGCAGTTGTAGCTTTAGGGAACTCTTTAGGATATGCAGAGTCTTTAGACGCAGTTTCAGCAGGCGCTAAACCACTTACATTATAAGTAGCTAATACATCATTTTGTAATTGTGCTGTTTTAGCTGGATCTGCACTAAGAGCTGCTACAGGGCTAACCCAGTCAAGAGCGTGTAAATGATAGAAGTGAACAATATGGTCATGTACATCTAAAGAGCTATGCATGATATTACGAATGTAGTTTGCATTTTTAGGAATAGTAATTCCAAGAGCATCCTCTACAGCACGTAATGCTGCTAAGGCATGTGTTGTAGTACATACACCACAAATACGTTGTACGAACGCCCAAAGGTCACGAGGATCGCGATCTTTAGCAACAAGTTCGATACCGCGCCAAGCAGTACCAGAAGACAATGCGTCCTCTACTTTACCACTCGCTTCA
>JAWERH010000227.1:0-2598 GCA_032482215.1 Veillonella sp.
AAAATCCCTTGTGGACCTTCCATATGAATCAAAAGTGTTCCTAACGCTTCAGCCGTTACATGACCAATACTTATATTCTGTAAAGCATTGCTAAATTGCATAGCTAAACTTTGTAATACATCAGGCGAAACGCCTTCAGTAAAGTACATTAATTCATTATCAAGAGCACCCGTTTCAGTAATAACAACCATGACAGCTTGATGTGAATCAAGCGGCAATACATGAATGTATTTGATTAATGCTCTATCATGGGCTGGAGCTAAGAACAAACTCATGCTATGGCTCACTTGTGATAATAATTTAGCCATATTTAAGAAGAGCTCACTGGTAGATCCATTAGAATGTTTCCATAACATTTCAATTTTCTCAGCATCCTGTAATGGAACAGGTTGTTGACTCAACATAGAATCAACATATAAGCGATAGCCTTTAGCTGAAGGAATACGTCCCGCCGATGTATGAGGTTGCTCCAAATAGCCTAACTCCTCTAAATCGGACATTTCATTTCGTACTGTTGCAGGACTAATACCAAGGTTATAATTCTTTGCAATCGTCCTGGAACCTACAGGTTCAGCAGATTTAACGTAGTCTTCAATTATGGCTCGCAAGATGCGCTGTTTTCTTTCATCCATAATGACACCTCTTGTTAGCACTCATAAACTTTGAGTGCTAATCGCATGTATAATATTATCACATAGGAAAAAATTGTCAAGCAAAAAAATCCTTAAAAAGTCAAATAATATCTATTTAGTCAAAAAGACAATTGAATATTTTAAATTAATTAGTCAAAAAATCAAAGTGTAATAATAAGAAAACACTTATACTATCTACATTTATGTCATATTCTAAAATCTAAAAAGTAGAATATGATGGTCTAATAAAATTTTTATTATTAAAACCATAAAATAGTATAAGTGTTTATATTATGTAATAATTTTATTGTTACTAAAATTCGGAGAAAAACTAATCACTCTCTAGATAAACGTACAGATCAAGAACTATAAAACCATTAGCACTAAAAATATAGCAACTTATAGTTCTACACCTTCTAAGGGATTACCTAGGCGTTCTAATAGTTTTCCCATACGCTCACGGGGCTCGCCATGTTCTGCATACCAATCTACTAAGATATCTACAGCTTTTTTGGATTGCTCAACAGTAAGCTTTCTAGCCAAAATTTTACCAGCCTCTGGTCGCATTCCCGTATTGCCACCAACAGCTAACATGAAACCTTGGGATGTTCCAATAAAAGCAATATCTTTTACCATTGCATCTGGGCAGTTACGACCACAGCCACTAATTCCAATTTTGCACTTGTGAGATGTTTTTCGGCCGTAATGTTTTCTCTCTACATAATCAGCCAATTCTTTAGTTTCCATTTGGCCATTTTTACAGTATCCTTTACCTACGCAAGCAATTAAGGAGTTAACACCTCTATGAATAACAGTGGTTACACCTTCTGGTAATTCAGAGATAAGTTTTTCCTTATCGTCTTTTTCAATACCTGTAATTTGTATACCTGTTACAACATGGCGGAAAGATCCACCATATTTTTCAGCTAATTCTATGCATGCCTTCATTTGATCTAAAGTAAATTCGTTATGTAAACCGTGTAATATGACAGATGTCTTCATCGTTCCTCCTCAAATCTAGCATGCTTATTCATCATCATCCTATTTATACTAACATATTAGATTTTGAGAAACTGTGAGAAATTACTCTCGAATAAATTGACTAAATACATAGTTACCATGCTTAGCCCCTTCAGAACTCAAATGATAACTACCATTTTGATACTCTAATAAGCCTTTAGTAACCAAATCTTCTAATATATTACCAAATAAAATATGAACAGATACGCCAAATCTATCCTCAAATTTTTGCTCATCAAGTCCCCACTTAGTGCGAAGCGCTAAGAAGCAAAAGTCCTCTTGTGCTCGCTCTACAGTAATCGTCTCCGTATCGATAGTAGGCATAGTGTATCGATCAACAGATTGTATATAAGGCATCACATTTCGATTGTTACTGCGGCGAATACCATCATAAAAGGAATGAGCTCCAGCACCAAATCCTAAGTAGTCTACATAGTGCCAATATTTTAAATTATGACGACTATAGGAATTACCCTTAGCGAAATTGGAAATTTCATATCGTTCAAAACCTAGTTCTTTTAAGCCTTCCATCATCGTATCATACATGGATTCATCAATACTTTCACTAGGAATAGAAATGAGATTCTTTTGTACTAGATGGTATAAATAGGTTCCTACCTCCACCTGTAATCCATAAGTAGAAATATGATTTATAGGCAAATCTTTTACAATCTCTAAATTACGCTTTATGTCTTCTAAAGACTGTCTAGGTAATCCATAGATCAAATCAATATTGATATCTGTAAAGCCAGCCTCTTTAGCATCATATATGGCTTGTTTTGCCTTTTCTCCATCATGACTGCGATGTAGCATGGTAAGTGCCTTATCATCAAAGGTTTGAACGCCGAAACTAATGCGATTAAAACCTAGTTTAACTAACTTAGTTAGATACTGTAGATCTACTTCACCAGGATTAGACTCTATAGTCATATGACAATCGTCAGTA
>JAWERH010000228.1:0-3345 GCA_032482215.1 Veillonella sp.
GGATAGTTTTCCTATTGTAAATAGCCTGTTCAAGAGCGCTGGCACCGTTCCTTTGATGGACCGCCAAAACAGAACGATACAATACGGGACCATTGTGGACCCTGCAACGAACAAGACTATCGACGAGGTTCTTGTATTATTAATGAAAGGCCCTCATTCTTACACCGCAGAAGACGTGGTAGAAATTCAGTGTCACGGTGGTATTGTGCCGGTTCGACAAATCTTGAAATTACTCGTAAATCACGATGTGCGCATGGCTGAAGCCGGCGAATTTACGAAGCGCGCCTTTATGAACGGACGTATCGACCTCACTCAAGCAGAGGCGATCATTGATATTATTGAAGCAAAAACAGAGGACTCCCTCTCTCTCGCTGTATCGCAGCTGGACGGCACAGTTTCGTCCTTTGTAAAAGATGTGCGTGAACAGCTCATAGCCATGATTGCTCATTTAGAGGTAACTATTGACTATCCAGAAGAGGATATCGAGGATGTAACGAGCCAAGAGGTTCGCGATCAGCTAGAGCCTATTTTGAAAGCTATGGACGATTTGTTGTCCACAGCGAACACAGGTCGCCTTATTCGCGACGGTATTACGACGGTTATTGTAGGCCGCCCAAATGCAGGTAAATCGAGCCTTATGAACGCTCTCTTGCGTGAAAACCGCGCTATTGTAACGGATATTCCAGGGACGACGCGGGATAGTATTGAAGAATATATGACCGTAGAAGGCATCTCTCTACGCCTCATCGATACGGCAGGTATTCGCGATACTCAAGATACGGTAGAAGCCCTCGGCGTGGAGCGTGCTCGCGATTATATCAACAAAGCAGATATCGTGCTCTGTGTTATCGACGGGTCTACTCCATTAACCCCTGAAGAAATCGAAATTTTGACCTCTGTCAGCGGTTTGAACACCATTGTACTCCTCAATAAGTCCGATGTGGCACAAGTCGTTACAGACGAAAATATTAAAGAACACGGAACCTTTACAGCTATTGAGCGCATTAGTGCTAAAGAAGGCGAAGGCTCTGCGGTTCTCTCCAAATGGGTGCAAGAACTCGTTTACGGTGGTCGCGTAAAACAAGACAACAGCGCCATGATCAGTAACGTGCGCCACATCAGCCTTATGGAACAAGCAAAGGCGCAAGTCGAAGAAGCCCTCTCCTCCATCGACATGGGTATGCCAGTAGACTTTGTAGCTACCGATTTGCGCAGCGCCTGGGAACTACTAGGTGACATCACGGGCGATACCATCCGAGAAAGCATGATCGACGAACTATTCAGCCGATTTTGTCTTGGTAAGTGATGATGACAATGAGTATTTCCAAAAAGCCTCCACTGGCCAGGTCTAACTAAGAAGGGCCATAAGTAGGGTGTGAGGCAGCAGAGGAGCTTTGCGACGTATGAGGCCCACACATCACTTAGTCCTGAACGTAAGATTTCGTGAAACGAAATCCACAGTGAAGGTAAAGTCGTTTTTTGAAAGCCCTCATTGCCACTCTATGGAGAATAGGGAGAACTCAGCCTACGGCCTCGTGATTTAAATAAAATAAACTTTCAATATAAGTAATATATAAGGAATTCAATTGATATGTACACAGTAGATAATTATGATGTTATCGTCATCGGTGGTGGTCATGCTGGTTGTGAGGCGGCTCTTGCCGCTGCTCGCATGGGTCATCGCACGTTGATGGCGACCATCAGTTTAGATAACATTGCGCTTATGCCATGTAATCCTGCCGTTGGAGGTCCTGGTAAAAGCCATCTTGCTACGGCTATTCAAATGCGTATGCTCAACATGGGTAAAGGCCCTGCAGTGCATTCCTTGCGCTGCCAATCTGATAAAATCAAATACCAACATTTGATGAAACAAACCATTGAAAATACAGAGAACCTCAATGTTAAGCAAATCATGGTGACAGAGCTTAAGGTTGAGGATGGCAAGGTAACAGGTATTGTTACAGAACTTGGCGAATTCTATGGCGCTAAGGCTGTTATTCTTTGTACAGGTACCTATTTGAAAGGTAAAATCCTCATCGGCGATATCGATTATGTAGGTGGCCCAAATGGTCAACGCGTAGCAGAACATTTTTCTCAATCCTTGCTCGACAATGGCATTGAGTTGATGCGCTTTAAGACTGGTACGCCAGCCCGTGTGGATAAACGTACGCTTAACCTTGAAAATATGGAGGTTCAAGAAGGCGATACACATCATCACTCCTTCTCCTTTATGGATGAATGGATCAATCGCAATGAAGACGTATGTTGGTTGACCTATACTAACAAAGAAACGCACGAAATCATTACGAGCAATATTCACCGTGCCCCTATGTATAGCGGTAAAATCGAAGGTGTAGGCCCTCGTTACTGCCCTTCTATCAAACGAAATGTACGTACAAGGCATGAGTACTTCCCTTCCTATGGACGTACAATACGCATTCCTTCGCACTATACCAGGCCTTGAAAATGTAGAAATCATGCGCCCTGCGTATGCTATCGAATATGACTGTTTGAACCCAACACAATTAACACCAGCACTTCAAGTAAAACATATTGAAGGCCTCTACTCTGCTGGTCAAGCTAATGGTACATCTGGCTATGAAGAAGCCGCTGCACAAGGCTTAATGGCTGGTATTAACGCTGCTTTTTGGCTTCAAGGTAAAGAACCTTTCATCCTTGCTCGCTCCGAAGCATATATCGGTGTTCTCATCGATGATCTTGTAACAAAAGGTACAAATGAACCGTACCGCATGATGACAAGTCGTAGTGAATATCGTCTATTGCTTCGCCAAGACAATGCAGACATGCGCCTTACTGAAAAAGGTCGTTCTATTGGTCTTGTAAAAGACGATCGTTGGGCTAAATTTACAGCAAAGAAAGCTGCTATCGACGAAGCAATGGATATGTTACGAAATACACCTGTAAATCCATCTAAGGAAACTCAAGCTTTGCTTGAAAGTTTAGGTACAGCACCTATTAGAACAGGTATTCATGCTTATGATTTGGTAAAACGTAATGAACTTTCCTACGCTATCGTAGCCGATGCATTTGGTTTAAAACGCTATACTCCTGACGTAGAAGAAGCTGTTGATATCTCCATTACTTACGAAGGTTATATCAAAAAGCAAATGGACCAAGTCGACAAGGTTCGTAAACTAGAAGAAAAAATTCTTCCAAAAGAATGGAATTATACACACATTAAGGGCATCTCCCTTGAAGCTCAACAAAAGCTCAATAAAATTCGCCCTCACTCCATCGGCCAAGCAAGTCGTATTTCTGGCGTATCCCCTGCGGATGTATCTGTACTGTTGATCCAACTAGAACAATACAATAGAAGTAAATAAT
>JAWERH010000229.1:0-1766 GCA_032482215.1 Veillonella sp.
GGTTGTCAGATCATTCAATGCCCTCTTTAGAGGGCCACCACTAGAGAAAGACCCTTATAGGGTCAGAGCAAACCACCCGTTCTACGGGTGGTTATGATTAGTATTTTATTAATTCAAAACGATTTATCTAGCACATTATGTAAATATCAAAAAATGTTATATGCATCAGAATTTGATAAATTAGTAAGATTTAATTTGTATAACATAGATTATAGAAAGAATGAGACTGTTCAGTATATATTAGATTGTTGTAAATAATATCTTAGGAATATGCTAATAGATTTTACTTTCAAAAATATTCGTTCATTTAAAGAAGAAGTTACCTTTTCTATGGAAGTAGGTGAAGGTATTGTTGAGTATACTAAAGAAAATACCATATCATCCAGAGATATAGATGTTGTTAAATCATCATTTATTTTTTGCGGTAATGCATCTGGAAAATCTAATGTGATTAGAGCTTTCCAACTTCTTAGAGCTATTATTGTTCATGGCACATCTTCTGAGTTAGAGGCTTTACCTGTTGATTCTTTTGCCAATGGAGAAGGTAATACTTATTTCAAAATTCAATTTATTAAAAATGGAAATTTATATTGTTATGAATTAGATTATGATGCTCATAGTATTATCATAGTATTAATGAAGAGCGTTTAATTATGAATGATAATATCATTTTTAATAGGACTGTTGATGATATCATTATGCCGTCATCAATAAAGGGGTTAAAGGGCGCATTAAGAGCTAATCAGCCATTGCTATTTTTTGCTCAATCAAATAATGTACCAGAAGCTAAAGAGTCATATGAATGGTTCGCACAAGATATCCTTATACTTGGTTTAGGACATAATGTTTTATGCAACCAGGAATTATTTAAGCCGTTATATACAAATCCTGATTTAAAAGAAAAAGTTTTGTATTTTTTGAAGGCTGCAGATTTTCATATAAAAGATATTAAAATACAAGAATCTTTTATACCTATACAAGAAAATAATCAAAATTTAGAATCTAGATTATTGCTTCAATTTGAATATGAAGGTAAGGAAGAGGAAAACTTTGTTATTAATTATGAAATAGAAAGTATAGGCATGCGGATATTCTTACTTTTAGCAATGATGATTTTGGACAATCATCATAATTCTAAGCTATTTTTAATTGATGATTTTGACTGTTTTTACATTCTAAATTAGTTAATATCCTATTACGTATTTTTAATGAATGGAATGATATAGGCATGCAACTAATTGCAACTATACATAATACGGATATATTGGATACTTCTATAAGAACTGATCAAGTTTGGTTTGTAGATAAGAGTTATTATAATGTATCTACGTTAGATAGTGTTTTTGATTACAATGAGTTGAGTGTCGAGGGTATTAAAAAGAGTTACCAAGATGGCTTGTATGGGGCTATTCAAATTATTAATGACTCGATGATAAAAGATATATTATTGTAATAGCAAAAGATGAATGAAAATTTCATGAATATTTAAATGATATTTAATCTCTATATGATACAGTATACGTATATCTTGTAAAGGTATACGTATTATTTGTATGGAAACATGGACACATAGGGATAAGCGTATTGCTTTGCAAGATCGTATAGTAATTGTTTTTAGTGTAAAGAAGAGGTATTGTATTATGAAAAAACAATTCGCAGCAATCTTCGCAGCAACAGCAGTTTTGGGTGTAACTACTGCATTCGCAGCTAACCCATTCTCCGATGTAACTCCAGATTCTTGGGCATACCAAGCAGTTTCCCAATTG
>JAWERH010000230.1:0-2270 GCA_032482215.1 Veillonella sp.
TATCGGTCTTCTCGCATTGTGGGCTACCGGTGGCAAGCTACATTCTATCGATACAACAACTACAACAATTGTAGCTATCGCATTGTTCTTCTTCCCTAAAATCGGCATTATGGATTGGAAATTTGCACAGCCAAACATCGACTGGGGCTCCATCGTTATGTTTGGTGCTGGTATCGGTCTTGGATCTGTATTACTGAAAACAAAGGCAGCTACTTGGCTTGCTCAAGTATTCGTAAACGCCTTCTCCCTTGAAAGTGCCAGCGTATTTATATTAATTGCCGTAATGGCTGCCTTCCTCATTGTCATCCACCTAGGTTTTGCATCTGCTACAGCCCTCTCCTCTGCTATGATTCCTATTGTAATTTCTATTGTAGTAGGTCACAATGCAGAAGGTCTTAACCCAATCGGCGTAACCATGCTTATGCAATATGCGATCTGCTTCGGTCTAGTATTACCAGTAAACTCTCCACAAGGTATGGTAGCTTACGGTACCGACACATTCGACGTAAAAACATTTATGACTACAGGTATTCCATTGACTATTATTGGCTATGTAATGATGCTCGTATTTGCTCTTACATATTGGCACTGGATTGGAATCGCATAATACTGTACTTTCATAACAATCATATATAAACCAAAAGGCTCTGTCATGAGACAGAGCCTTTTAGATATTCACTATATTATTCTAATTCTTTACCTTTAAGTTCAGGGATTAAGAATACAGTTGCTAGAATATCTAGTACGTAGATAATAGCTAGGAATGCAATTGCTACTTGGTAGGAGTACATAGAGATGATCATGCCTACTACCATTGGGCTAAAGCCGCCTACAGCACGACCGATATTAAATAGTACGTTTTGAGCCGTTGCACGAGCAGTTGTTGGGTAGGCTTCTGCCATCAAGGCACCGTAGCCACCCATCATACCATTTACAGAGGCGCCTAAGATAGCACCGGCAAATAGCATGGCAGTTGGATCAGATAGTTGAGAATAGATTAAAATAGATGCTACAGCACATACTTGGAATAGGATGAATGTAGGTTTACGACCTATTTTATCAGCTAAGCGACCAAATAACCAAATACCTACCATCATGCCACAAACAGTAACCGCTGTCCACAAACCAGATTTTGTTAGAGAGAAACCTAATTGCTTACTCAAGAAATTAGGTAACCAAATCATAATACCGTAATACCCAAAGTTTTGAACAGATGTTAAAATAGCAACACCAATAGATGTCTTTGTAGTTCTTACATCTTTTACTAATAACTTGAAAGAGTTTGTATGTGAATGCTCTTTATCTTCTTTACTTTGTACAAAGATTTCTGGTTCATGTAGTTTCGCACGGAATACCCAAGCAACTAGTGCTGGAATAATGCCAACCATAAACATACCGCGCCATCCAATGATAGGAATGAGTAATGGTGTTAACAAGGCAGCAGCCAACACACCTAATTGCCAACCAAGGGCCACATAGCTTGTTGCTTTTGCACGATGTTGTGCAGGCCAAGCTTCAGCAGCGAGTGCCATACCAATACCAAATTCACCACCTAAACCAATACCTGCGATTGTGCGGTAAATAAGAAGATCCCAATAGCCTTGAGCAAAAGCACAAAGGCCAGTAAATACTGCAAATAGCACGATGGTCCAAGTCAATACGCGAACGCGACCAAATTTATCTGACAAGGTACCGAAGATGAAACCACCAAGTACGGCACCAACCAAGGTCCACGTCACCAAAGAAGATCAAAACCATCCATAGCATAACCAATGGAGGAACCAATAACGGCTTTCCAGCCATATGAATTTACTTCTTTCATACTATTTCCTTTCGCTACTCACAGGTAACAATTAAAGAGATAGCCCACCACTATACAAATGGCCAACGCCTAGACTTAAGTCTAATGAAAGGCTTTAGTATATGGAGGCTAAATTTATATCTGTTTATTTTGATGCATATAAGAAATTAAATCTTATTTTGATGCATATAAGAAATTAGATTATAACAATTTCAAACATGACAACTCATCCATCGGTAATATTGATGGATGAGTCATAATAGTCAATTAGTTGCGTTCTTTAATTTCAATTTTAATGGAGTTGAAGAATTCGTCGAATGGAACTGTACCTAATTCGTCACCGCCGTGTTTACGTACGTTAACGGAATTGTCTTCCATTTCTTTATCGCCAACAACGAGCATGTAAGGAACTTTTTCCATTTGTGCTTGGCGAATTTTGTAACCAATTTTTTCGTTGCGATCGTCTACT
>JAWERH010000231.1:0-4984 GCA_032482215.1 Veillonella sp.
ATAAAAGTTCACCGATATTCTCAGCGCGAGCCTGATCTTGTGGATCTGTACTCTCTTCTAATTGTGCCAAGTAACCGGTTCTATCGAGAATAGATTCTAAGATATCAAGTACCGTTTTATCTTCCATTTCAGCTACGAGAGTAAAGATAAGGATACCAAATTCCTCTAACTTTTCCTTTGTCTTACCTTTAATCGTATCTACTAGATGCAACTGTGTTAATGTCATAAACAAGGACGTGCCATTTGCGCGAGCATAATCTTGTAGTTTTGCCACTGTAGTAGCACCAATACTACGCTTAGGTACATTGATGATGCGCAATAAACTCAAATCATCGAATGGATTATATAACACGCGTAAGTAAGCTAAAACGTCCTTAATTTCTTTACGATCATAGAACTTCGTGCCCCCTACCATCGTATATGGCAGAGCCCGTTTAATCAGCGCTTCTTCAAGTACACGAGATTGAGCATTTGTACGGTACAAAATAGCCATATCACCATAAGGCACACCATGAATATCGTGCTTTTTAGCGATAGTATCGCCGATGAAAGCAGCTTCTTCATGTTCAGACTGAGCCGTAAAATGCTGAATTTTAGCCCCTTCTGTCTTATCTGTCCATAAATTTTTCTTAGGACGGCCTTCATTATTTTCAATTACCGCATTGGCTGCATCAAGAATAATCTTTGTAGAACGATAGTTTTGTTCCAACTTGATGGATGTACAGTTCGGATAATCCTTTTCAAAGTCCAAGATATTTTGAATATCTGCGCCACGCCATGCGTAAATACTTTGATCAGCATCACCTACAACGGCAATATTTTTCCAATGAGAGGCTAATAATTTAGCCAATAAATATTGAGCATGGTTCGTATCTTGATATTCGTCGATCATAACATAACGAAAACGTTTGCTATATTTATCTAACACAGCCTCATTGGACTGTAATAATTTAACAGCTACCAATAAAAGATCATCAAAATCTAGAGCATTATTCTTACGCAATTCCCGTTCATAATACTCATATACATCAGCAACCTTTTCTTGGTAAAAGTCTCTTGCTTGCTTTCTAAAATCTGAGGCAAATAACAATTTATTTTTTGCATCAGATATGGCACCAATCATAGCACCTACAGGATAGTATCGTAGATTGTAAAGTTACTGTTATAACCTAAGAAGTTATCTAATTCAAAACGCAAGAATTTCGCACAGAAGCTATGAAATGTGCTGAGCCAAATGCGATTGGCTACATCACCAACAAGACCTTCTACACGGCTTTTCATCTCCTTAGCCGCTTTGTTGGTAAATGTAATCGCCAAGATTTCATATGGATTAACACCTTGAGCTAATAAATGTGCAATGCGAACGGTTAACACCTTTGTTTTACCAGATCCAGCACCAGCTAAAATCAATAAAGGGCCTTCCGTATGTTGAACGGCTTGTTGCTGCTCTTTATTTAAACCTGTTAGTAATGAATTCATCGGAACACCCCTATCGCCCTTACAAGAAGAACGTTGCAAGCAACGTTCTTTATCTTTGTATACTACTATACTATTTCATAGCACCAAGAATTGGTGGTACGATTTGTTTTTTACGAGACATAGTATTTGGCAAGAATACACCATTGTCTTTAACTTCTTTTTCGAATGCTTTTGTTACTACAGCCTCAACATCACCACTGAATAGCAATGTAGTGCTTTCATCAAGAATATTTGTAACCATAATGTAAGATGCATCGTAGTTGTTAGCACTGCGAAGAGCTTCTAAAGCCGCTACAAGTTCCCCTTGTTTAGCCAATACATCTGTTGTATCCATAACAGAAATTTGGCCGATAGAAATTGTTTTACCTGCTTCAGAAAATTCTTTCATATCAGTACGAACAATATCATCATTAGTCAAATCAGAAATGTCTGCACCAGCTTTTAACATATCAAGGCCATAAGATTCGATGTCAACACCAGCGATTTCAGCTAATTTATGAGCCATTTCTTTATCTGTTTCTGTGCATGTTGGAGAACGGAATAATACAGTATCAGAAATGATAGCAGATAACATCAAACCAGCAATACCTTTAGGAATTTCTTGATTGTTTTCTATGTATAATTTAGTAATGATTGTATTAGAGCAACCTACTGGTTCTAAACGCATGAATACAGGACCATCAGTTTCGAAATCACCAATGCGGTGATGATCCACAACACCGCACATATTCATAGACTTGTAACCGTCAATGATTTGTTTAGATTCATTGTGGTCTGTTAGGTATAAGTTGCCACCTTCTGGAGCAAATTCTTCCCAGTTCTTAACGATTTGTGGATGTTCAAAACCAAAATGGTTCAAAATGTATGTTGTTTCTTTGTTCGCTTCACCTGCACATACTGGAGTTGCTGGTGTACCCATTTGAGTTAACAAATTAGCAAAAGAAATAGCAGAACAAATGGAATCTGTATCAGGGCTTTTATGACCTGCTACATATGTTTTTACTTCACTCATAATATACCTCTTTTATATTAATTTCACACTTAATATCGACTTACGTCAATCCGATTTTTAACTCTATTATTATATCATAAATTATATAAAAAAACACGCCACTACTAAGTAGTGGCGTGTTTTTATCATTCTACAAAATTATCTAATGTAGATGATTAGTCGTGATTTTTTTTGCGGTTTGTCAATAAACCAGGCCCAAGTGTTTCAATGATGATAAACAACATTGGAATGATAAAGATACCAAACAATGTTGCTGTTGTCATCCCTGCTACTACTGTAATACCCATAGTTGTTCTAGCACCAGAACCAGCACCAGAAGACAATGCCAATGGCAATACACCAAGGATAAACGCAAAGGATGTCATCAAGATTGGACGTAAACGAATTTTTGCAGCTTCGATAGCGGCATCAACAACGTTCATACCACGTTCGTCTACACGAATCTTAGCGTACTCGATGATTAAGATTGCATTTTTTGCGGCCAAACCAACAAGGGTCAAAAGACCGATTTGCATATAAATATCGTTAGCTAAGGAATATCTACCTGTAAAGTTCAACAAGAATGGAACTAAAGAAGCACCAATCATACCAGATGGTACGGAGAACAATTGATGGTTTGAGAACCAGCTTTCAACTCTTCACGAGATTGACCTGCCCAGTCATATGTATAACCAGCTGGTAATGTTTTAGCTGCCGCCTCTTTCAATGCATTAATAGCATCACCAGAGGAGTAACCACGTGCTTGAGAACCGCCAATTTGTACGGCCATCGCATTATCGAAACGAGTAATACTAGATGGCATACCGGTTTGTTCCTTCGTGATGTAGTTAGATACAGGAACCATAAGCCCCTTACTATTTCTAACAGCCAGCATATTAAGCTGTTCTGCATTTTGACGGTAAGCGTCTTCAGCTTGAACTACTACTTTATAGTTTTTACCATATGTAGTGAAGTCATTGACTTGAATAACGATTCACATCAAATTGTAAGGATGGTGTAGATGTATCAAAAGTAGTATAAATACTTTGGATAGCAGGACTCTTACGAGCTTCAGCTAAGAATTCATTAGCACGTTCTGCCATAACTTGTGGACTATCGCCAGCTTTATTGATGATGTACATGCTGAAACCACCTGTAGCACCTAAACCAGGAATAGATGGTGGGTTCATAGCAATTACAGTTGCTTCTGGTACCTTTTCAGCTGCAAAGCCAAATGTTTGACCAACCATTGCATTAATTGATGTTGCTTGTGTTGTACGATACTTCCAGTCAGACATAGTGGCAAAGATTACACCTGCACTAGATTTTTGACCGTTCCCTAAGATGTCAAAGCCTGCTACAGTAAATACCCCTTGGAATAATTGCTCATCTTTAGGTTTTTCTGGATCATTTTTGCCTTCTAAGAAGGAAGCAATTTTTTCAAGTGTTGCCATCGTACGCTCAGATGTAGCACCTGGCGGTTCATTAACGGCAATCATATAATAACCGCTATCCTCTGCAGGTACAAAGGATGTTGGTAAGAAGTGGAATACTAAACCAGTACCACCAGCAAAGATTAACAATGCAATAACAGTTAAGCTCAAACGATGACTTAAACGAGCCAATTGGATACCATACCAATCACTGAAACGTTCTAGGCCTGCATTGAATTTGTTTAACTGACGATGTACCCAATCTTCACGCTCTTTAGGTGTGTGAGGTTTTAACATCGTAGCACATAGTGCTGGTGTTAATACAAGGGCGATAATCGCAGAAATAACAACAGATACAGCGATTGTTAATGCAAACTGTTTGTAAAGAATACCTGTCATACCACCCATGAAGGCAACTGGTACGAATACAGCTACCAATACAAAGGCGATACCAATTACAGGGCCTTGTACATTTTCCATCGCTTTAATAGCCGCCTCTTTCGGAGGTAAGCCATTATATTTTAATTCATACTCTACCGCTTCTACTACTACGATAGCATCGTCAACAACGAGACCGATAGCCAATACCATGGCGAATAATGTTAACGTATTGATAGAGAAATCAAGTAATACGAAAGCCCCAAATGTACCTAGCAAGGATACTGGAACAGCAATCATAGGAATAATTGTAGATCTCCAGGATTGTAAGAATACATATACTACAAAAAGAACGAGTAGTAATGCTTCTACAAAGGTATGCTTTACCTCATTGATAGATGCACTTACGAATTTAGTATTATCTACAACTACGTTATATTGCATATCTGGTGGGAAGGATTTAGATTGTTCATCTAGTACCTTCTTAACATTCGCAATAGTTTCTAATGCATTAGCATCATTTTGCAAGGAAATAGCGAAGCCTGCTACCTCTTTATGCGCGGACTTAGCAATAAGGTCATATCCTTTAGCACCAATTTGAATGCGAGCAACATCTTTTAGATGCAATACCTTACCATTAGAGCTTTTAATAGCAATGTTACCAAATTGTTCAGGTGTCACAAGACGACCTTCAATTTTGATA
>JAWERH010000232.1:0-1722 GCA_032482215.1 Veillonella sp.
CGGCTTCGTGGCCCTCGTTGGTGCATGTATCCTCGCTATCGTATTCCTACTTCTCACACTTGGTGACAAATCCCAAGCAAAAGAATAATCTACAACTAATAGTTGTAAGAACCTAAAAACTCCCCTAGTAACACATCATTACTAGGGGAGTTTATTATGTCTTAAAATATATACTGTACTAAATTCTATGCTACACACAAAGAACCATTTAAAACTTTCAAATTATATACGAGACCAAGTCGCGCCAAACCGTGCAGTGCAACGGCTGTAACAGGATCGATGAAACCAAGTACACCTGCACCGATAATGGCGATATGGAATACAATGGACACGATAAGTAGACCTAAATGGGACTGCTTTGCTCCTTTTGAAAGCTCCGATACAGGAGATGCATCATCCACAAGAGAGCCCATCATGAGCGCTACTAAAACGAGTTCTAAAGAACATGGACAAAGAACCAACAACAAGGTCACGGTATGTTTAAAATCCTGTGTCAAGGCAAAGGAGCCCATGGATAATAGCAATACGGCCACAACAATAACAGATGAATAATTGTTGATGCCCTGACGCATAGCAACGAGTTGAGATGGCATGGCAGGAAGCATATCATCATCTAAAGTATAATGTGACTCGCCTGTGATAAGCTGCTCCAAGAAGAAGCCAGCCTGTACAATGAGGCCCACATAAGCCGCCGTATGATAATCTCCAATGGCAATGAGCGCTACCATGGCCACAACAATAAGGAAATTAGCATGGATCTCTAAATGCTTCAAAATACTTTGAACGCTATTGATGAGCAGCGGCAAACCACAAACGAGAACCGTCACCCAAGCCAAGTCAATAACAGGATTGAATGACTCTGTGATGGCATCTAATAGAATAAATAAAACACCTAGCGCCAAAATAGCACCTTGCGTGAACAACGACACCTGCGCCGATAAAGACTGTAAAAATTTCATATAGACCTCTATACACTAGAACCGGCCTTACTTACTCCGGAAATAAAACAAAAACAACACAATATTAATTCAGAACTCTCTATACCTAAATTAATTCAAAACCCTATGAACCTAAATTATTTGATAAATCTATGTACCCATAGGGGTATATCTACAATGTAACCATTATACAAAATATGCGAATTATATACAAATCATTTTTTTCGATAAATGATAAAGAACTACAATTTCTTTATGTAGTACCAAAAGAATAAATTTATAAAAATGACTTCTCCCTTAAGAGCTTTAGTTGAAAGCTCTTATTTCTTTATTAGACATAGAAAAAACAGGTCCCTAAAAACGACTTAGCTCGCTATGGAGGCTTTTAGGGACCTGTTCTTTCGGTTAACTAATATGAAATTAGAGCTTCAACGCCTCAATCCATTCTGCTTCTTTAAAGCCAACGAGAACTTTGTCTTCAAGAACCAAGATAGGACGTTTTACAAGCATGCCATTGGATGCCAATAAAGCGAGTTTTTCTTCTTCGCTAAGGTTTGGTAATTTATCCTTCAATTGTTGTTCACGATAAATCATACCAGATGTATTGAAGAATGCTTTCAAGTCTTTACCAGATTGTGGATACCATGCAGCGATTTCTTCAGCTGTAGGGTTTTCAGACTTAATGTCACGATCTGTGTATTTAATATTATGATCATCTAAGAATTTCTTTGCTTTTTTGCATGTTGTGCATTTAGGATATTCAACGAATAACATAGCGTCTCCT
>JAWERH010000233.1:0-1978 GCA_032482215.1 Veillonella sp.
TTACACTACACGTCGTGCCCAACGAGCATTGTTGAACTACTTCTATAATCACCGTTCTCAAGGCACTACGATTCGTTGGAATGAAGGCCTTCACGATACGTACTATCGCTTCTATCCTGATGGTAAAAGCGGACATGCTACGATGCCATTTATGATGAGCCGTATTGTAGATGTGAAAGCTGCCTTTGAAGCCATTCCTGTCAATCCAGAGGCGTTGATGATGCCGATTACAATGACCTTTGGTGTTAAAGATAATCTTTGTGAGTGGAATGAAGGCCGCTATGAAGTCCAATATGGCGGCGCATTGACTCCAACTGTTAAAAAGGTGTCTGATACATTGGATGGGGACGTAGATATTACCGTTGAAGTTGGTGCTTCGGTGCATTAACAGCTCGTGATCTTGCTTTTGAAGGTAAACTTTCAGCTAATGAAGAATGGCTAGAGTTCTTTGATATTTTGTATCCTGAACAAAAAACATATATTAACGAATGGTGGTAATATGAGCTGGAAAACGTATACGGTGAAAGAACCAACAGAATTGACGGTTTCTAAATATGTAAAGGAGCGCTTTTCATTATCCTCTCGAGATATTCAAATGATGTTCCGCAAGAAACGGGTGAAAGTAAATAGCCGTGTAGCCCATTCCCAGCGTTCCCTCAAAAAGGGTGATGTATTAACTTTGGAATTACCACAGGATAAGGACTATGGCGTCGATGTAGAAAAAGGTCCCATTACAGTTCTCTACGAAGATGCTCATACCTTGGTGGTTGATAAGGCTCCATTCATGCTTGTTCATCCTGCAGGACAAACTAAATCTGGTACATTGAGTAACTATGTGGCTGGATACTATGCGAAAAAAGGTGTAGTGCACAAGGTGCGTCCTGTACATCGCCTTGATCGAGATACATCGGGTTGTATTCTCTTTGGTAAAACAAAGGAAGCTCAGCAATATTACACTGATGAACTACAAGCTGGACGTATCGACCGCATCTATACAGGTCTCGTAGAAGGACGCATTGAGGAGAATGGCGTAGTCGATGCACCTATTGGCGTTGATCCTGTATTTGATAACCGCCGCGTTGTCGATGAATTTGGTCAACCGGCTCAAACGGAATATACCGTTCTTGGTCACGAAGGTGATCATACATTACTAAAGTTCAAGTTACTAACAGGCAGAACACATCAAATCCGTGTGCATATGGAACACATTGGTCATCCCATCGTTGGTGATGCCATGTATGGTACACGTAATAAACCATATACACGTCAATGCTTGCATGCATCAGAACTCACCTTTGTTCCTTATGGTAAGGATGAGCCTATGACGGTAAACTGTGAAGTTGGGGACGACTTTGGCCGTGAAAAGTAATAATTGCTTTTCTAATTTTCATCAATTATAATTTATACGATGATGTGGTCATAGAGCATGCCACGTAAAATAAAGAAAGCTCAATTGCTAGATGTGGACATAGAGCGTGCCACGTAAAACAAAAAAAGCTCAATCGATGATAAAAAACATATCACTTGATGCTTGTGTATACATGTATACAAAAAACAATAGTGATAAAAATGCATAGTCTATGACTTAAAGTCATAGACTATGTTTTTTTTATATTTTCAATTCACAGTGGACAGGAGTATACTATGTATAGACAAAAATTCTATAGAATTTAAAACTTAGATGAGGTTATGGACGGTCACAGCCGATAATATCACTACAGAATGGATTCTTTAGAGGTAGTTTATAGTTTATACTTTCACCAAGACCGAACGGAACGATGCCGCAGCGCTTGGGATGATCAAGTGATATGAAGGAGTGCACGTTATGGATATGAATCAGAGCACAATCGAGCAACAACGTCTAGATCAAGCTAGACTCGAAGCTAATGGTATGTACAGCAGCCAATTTGAAAAGGATGCGTGCGGCATGGGCTTTGTCGTTAATATTAAAGGTAAAAAATCCCACGATATTATCGAT
>JAWERH010000234.1:0-1715 GCA_032482215.1 Veillonella sp.
CGGTATCTCTGCAGGTCTTATTGCATACCCTCTACTCAAAATTATTGCAGGTCGTGCAAAAGAGGTTAACTGGATTATGTACGTATTGGCGGTACTCGTCATCATCCGCTACGTATTCTTCTAATTACCGTATGCTTATAATCAAGCTATTAATGAAAGTAACATTTGATTGCTATAATCACTAATACGCTGAGAACTAATTGTATGTAAATTACAAATACTAAAAGAACCTATCTCCACAGATATTAGTAATATATCTAGGAGATAGGTTCTTTTTTTATTACTATTTAGTATTAACGAATTGTTTTTACACCAATTAAGTCTGTACGACTTGGATCGATATCTTTTAATGGCACTACATGATTTCTATAAAAGTCTGCTTCAGATGCTTTCACAGGCACTTGGAAGAATAAGAAATACGCCATATTATCCTTGTACCACGTAACACTGCGTACTAAGCCCTTATCTACATCCCCTGTATATTGAACCTCCCCTATTGGAGTGGAGTCGCTCCACTGTACGTCATGGTACTCCCATGGGATATATTCTTCAGGCCATACAGTATCCATAGAGTAGCTCATGCGGAAGACCATAGTATGAGTTACCCAACGACCGCTGCGCTCTTGATACTCTTCACCTTGCTTCCAATATACAGTTTCTAATACATCATTGTCATAAAAATGTGTAGCATAGTATGTATAGCCAAACGGTAAATAACTTGGTACAGATACGTCATAGGACATCTTATGAGATGCATTAATTACACCGCTAGGTAAACCGATGGTTTTGCTGGTAAGTATAGGCCACACAGAATTCGTATGTGTACGCAATGGTAACCCAATCGTTTCATAAGGAGGCCAATCCGGGTCATCATTTTGTTTAACCTTTTTCGCATCGTTTTCTTCAACATTTTGCTTATCATTGCGGTCACCACGTAGTCGAGTATCATCAATGGCTACGTTACTCACAGGACCTACAGAGTCTATAATTTTGCTTACAAAGCTTTGGTTTCTTGAAGAAGCAAAGTAGAGCATATACACTTTGTGATCTTTTTCCCAGTAAGCGATTTGAATAGCGTCTTTACTATAACCTAACGTATGTACAGAAATTCCATTAGGGGTAGTAAAGCTAACTGCATCCTTAGCGTTGTACTTTGTCTTTTCTAAAATAGGCGTTACCACTGTATCGATAGCCCATCCCATACGATATACAATATCTGTATTAGAGAAGGTTAGCTTCGGACCATATTCTCCATCACGACCCGTTTCCGTATATACAATTTCTAATACGTCATGATCCTTGGCCTTTACATCACGTACTGCATAATCTTTAGGTATATAAGACGGAACTTGTATAGGATAGCCAAATTCCTGCGCGGTACTCTCAATATTAGTTTTAACTAAATCATAATCATCAACTTGATCATACCAACGATAACGATCAGAGAGTTTTTTATTATCACCGATGAGCTTTTTATTATCTATATCTACATCTCGTTCAACAGGAACGGTATTGCCATTTTTATCTATTAACGGGTATGTAGCACTAACTGGCTGCACCCCAAAGGTACTTACTGCCGTAGCCATCGCGGCACATAAAACAGCAGATGTTATTATTTTCTTCATATTCTCTCCTCTTCGAGCGGTTACACACATTTCGCTTTATTCCAAATAAATTGCTACGTGAACTATCTATTTTTTTACAGGCCCCACATG
>JAWERH010000235.1:0-1708 GCA_032482215.1 Veillonella sp.
AAGCATTAAATAAATTATATGAACTACAAGAGGAGGCTCGTAAAGGAGGCGGGAAATAATGGCAACCATTCATGTATTGGATGAAACCACAATCAATAAAATAGCTGCTGGCGAAGTTGTGGAACGTCCCGCATCTGTTATTAAAGAACTCATTGAGAACTCCATTGACGCTTCTTCGACCAATATTGAGATAGAAATTGGAGATGGTGGTGTGGCATATATGCGCATTACCGATAATGGTATTGGCATGACTGAAGAGGATGCGCGGTTAGCAATCTTACGCCATGCTACATCTAAAATTCAGCATGTAGAGGATTTATTTGATATTGCATCCCTCGGCTTCCGTGGTGAAGCATTGGCTAGTATTGCCTCTGTATCTCATTTTTCCATGACTACACGTAAAGCAGATGCTGATTTAGGGACTCGTATTACCGTAGATGGTGGTACTTTTACCGATTGTATTCCTTACGGTGCAGCACCTGGCACAACAATTGAAATTAGAGATCTGTTCTATAATACGCCAGCCCGTCGTAAATTCTTGAAAACGGAACGCACAGAATCGTCTAAGATTCAAGATATTGTAGGCAAATTAGCTCTTAGTAATCCACACATTTCCTTTAAGCTCATTATCGATGATCGAGTGGCTATTATTACGCCTGGAAATGGCAATATTGGTGATACTGTAGCTGCCCTATATGGCTATAAAACTAAGGATGATATTTTCACTGTTGCTTATGAAAGTGACTCTATCTATATCGATGGTGTAGTAAGTAAACCTACACTTCTTAAAAGTACGAGAATTTGGCAGACTATTATCGTTAATAACCGGGTTATTTCTGATAAAACCATAATGAAGGCTATAGATAATGCATATCACGCATTATTGCCGAAAAATGGTCATCCTTTAGTGGTCCTAAATATTACTGTTCCTGCTGAGATGGTTGATATTAATGTCCATCCTCGCAAAAGTGAAGTAAAATTTTCTGACGATAAGATTATATTTAAAGCAGTTTACCATGGTATTTTGAATGCCTTAAATAATCCCCTTCATGAGCGATATGAACGAGAATCATCTTCTTATATAAATGGTACAGTCACTAATGGAGTTGACTTCAATAGTAACAATAGGGATAGTAATAGTAATTCATCTTCCGCTGGCAATAGTACGTATGATTCGTATAGAGCACCTTCTGTGGTACAAGATGAGATGCAGTCTGCTGAACATATAGCAACAGCGGTTGATTTTGATAAGGTCTTTGGTGGACGACGTACAAAAGGGTACGAAGTCATGCGTAGTGAAACTACGCAGTTTGTAGAGAACCTTAAAACTAAAGGGTACACACCACCTGCGCCTAAGGCGACGTATGAACAGTCTTCCTTTACAGATGAAAGTTTTGATGCTGTACCTACAGAATATACTAGTTATACAAAAGAGGACGTCGAGAGATTTAAGTCCTTATCTCAAGATATTCGGAAAGATAATACAGAAGAACGTACGATTCAAAACTCTGGATTCTTACCAATGGGACAAGTTGCGTCTTGTTATATTTTGGCTAAAAAGGGTGATGATCTCTACATTATAGATCAACATGCGGCCCATGAACGTGTGCGTTATGATAAGCTTTGTAAGTCTTCTGAATCCATTCCTATGCAATCTATCCTTGTGCCTCAATATAGTGAGGCTACAGATGATGAAATGAATTTGGTA
>JAWERH010000236.1:0-2128 GCA_032482215.1 Veillonella sp.
GTTAAATCCTTAATTTCAATTGCTTGTACCTTACCTTTAAGTTGAGATTGACCACCTATAGGCAACGATGGCTGGCGATTCATAAACTCTTCGTATTTTAAAATCGATGTCTTACCTGCCATACCCGTATGGAATGCAGCCCCCAATTGTCTAAATGGCGTATAGAACTCTGGTGCTAATAGCAAAATAAAGAAAGCTGAAAAGAATGAGATTTCACCATCCAATAATGTTAAGCCCAGGTATACCGCAATCAGTGCTGTACTAATAGTACTTACGAGCTCAAGAACTAGAGCAGATAAAAACGCCACACGCAATACTCGTAATGTAGAGTCTTTAAACTCCTCAGATAAACGACCAATAACCTTAATTTGATCCTTTGCACGTCCAAAAAGTTTTAATGTTGTAATACCTTGCAATACATCAAGAAAATGGCCAGATAAGAAGCTCATACGCTCCCACTGTTCTTTATTAAGACGATCCGCTTGCTTACCAATTAAGATCATAAAGAATGGAATTAATGGTACGGTGATAATTAGAATGATACCAATAATAGGTAATGTATCTACAATAGCAATGAATATATCGAGCTACGTAAGCATCTACTTGCTCTAATCCATCTGTAAGCATATGGATTACATCGCCGTGGCGCTCCTTATGTTGAACACCTAGCTTAAACATATGTGCTAAAGCTCGTTTTCTAAAGGTTGCTTTTACTGCACTACCCAATCGGTTGGCTACAGATTCTTGCACATAATGTGCTATTAATCTCACAATAATAGCAATCCCTAAATAGATAATGGTATACCTTTCATCTTGTAAGGTATTTTCAGAAAAAATAAAATTATTAATTAAGGTTCCAAAGAACCAAGCTTGCCCAACAATGGATAGACTTTCAACTAAACAAGTTAAGCCTAGTAATAAAAGCTGACCTTTATGTTCTAGCAACGCTTTAAAGGCGGTACGCTGTATCATAGTATCCCCTATGGTAAATATAGTTAATATAAAAAATCATATGAATTTAGAATCTAATATATACGATCAAATGAATCTAAATTTATCAATATTATATTCATCTTACCACAAAAAAGAGGCGTGCCGCTACGACACGCCTCACATTGAGACTTAAATTTTATAACTCACGAGAGTTATAAAGCTATTCTATTAATAGTGTAAGTCTTTTTCAGATACACGATGACGGAATGTCCAGTATACCCAGATTTGGTAAGCCAATACGATTGGCACAAATACGAAGGCTACACAAGTCATCAATGTCAATGTGTAAGTAGAGTTACCTGCATTTGCAATAGTTAAGCTCCAATCAGGATTCAAAGAAGAAACCATGATGCGAGGGAACAAACCAGCAAAGTAAGCAGCTGTTACAGAAATAACAGTTAAGGAGCTAAATACAAAGCCCCATTTTGTATTGCGGGTACGTGCAGCACCCCAAGAAATGAGGAAGAACACGATTGCTAATGCGAAGCACACGATTGCTAATACAGAGTTGAACAAATCTGTACATACATATGTAGCAGCAACCAATACTAAGGCACCGATTGCAGTAGGAACACCAACTACCAAAGAAGCTGCACGAGCGCGTTCGGAAACCGCACCAGCTGTTTTGATAGAAGTGAATAAGCCACCATGGTATGTGAATACCAAGATAAATGCAATACCGCAAAGTACTGTGTATGGGCTTAATAAATCAAAGAATGTGCCTACATATGTCATGCTTGCATCAATTGGAGTACCTTGAATCAAGTTACCAACTGTAACGCCCCACAATAATGCAGGAATCAAGGAACCAAAGAAAATGCAGTAGTCAAAAGTTTTACGCCATAACAAGTTAGGGCTCTTGGATCGGAATTCAAAAGATACGCCACGGATAATAAGAGCCGCAAGCATTAAGAATAACGCTAAATAGAAACCACTAAACAATGTAGCATATACATGAGGGAAGGATGCAAATAATGCACCACCTGCAGTAATCATCCATACCTCGTTGCCATCCCAAACAGGGCCCAAGGCATTGATCATTTGACGACGTTCAACGTCAGTTTTACCGATGAATGGTAATAAAATACCAGTACCATAGTCAAAACCTTCTAATAAGAAGAAGCCAGCGAATAGT
>JAWERH010000237.1:0-1680 GCA_032482215.1 Veillonella sp.
AGCCTCTACAGATTCTATGCGCGAAGAGTTTGAAAAATTTATGTCCATTAAGCCTTGTACTACATGCCATGGAGCTCGTCTTAAACCTGAAGTATTAGCTATAACCGTAGGGGATAAGAACATCAATGAAGTGACCCAATTGACCATTAAAGAAGCACTCGATTTCTTTAGTATGTTACAGTTAACAGAGCGGGAAGAAGTGATTGGGGCTCAAATTTTGAAGGAAATCAATGCTCGTCTTGGATTCCTCAATAATGTAGGCCTTGATTATCTTACTATGAACCGTAGTGCAGGTACTTTGTCTGGTGGTGAAGCGCAACGTATTCGTCTAGCTACGCAAATCGGCTCTGGTTTGGTAGGTGTATTGTACATCTTAGACGAACCATCCATAGGGCTACATCAACGAGATAATGATCGACTCATCGATACCTTAAAAGGCTTGCGTGATTTAGGTAATACCTTGCTCGTTGTAGAACATGACGAAGACACGATGCGTGCGGCTGACTATCTCGTGGACATTGGTCCAGGTGCAGGTGAGCATGGTGGTCAAATTATTGCCGCTGGTTCTGTTGACGAAGTTATGAAGGTAAAAGACTCCATTACTGGTCAATATTTGAGTGGTCGTAAATTTATCGCTCTTCCTGAAGAACGTCGTAAGCCAGGTAAAAATTGCATTGAAATTCGTGGTGCCAAGGAAAATAACTTACAAAATGTAAATGTAAAATTCCCTATTGGCGTATTCAATGTTGTTACTGGTGTCAGCGGTTCTGGTAAGTCTACCTTGATTAATGAAATTCTCTACAAAGGTTTAGCTAATCAATTATATCGCTCTAACCACAAAGTAGGGGCTCATAAAGAAATCCGCGGTCTAGAACATATCGATAAAATCATCAATATTGACCAAAGTCCTATTGGTCGTACACCTCGCTCTAATCCAGCTACCTATACTGGTGTATTCGATGCTATACGCGAGCTTTATAGCCAAACACCAGAGGCTAAGATGCGAGGCTACAAACAAGGTCGCTTTAGCTTTAACGTAAAAGGCGGTCGCTGTGAAGCTTGTCGTGGCGATGGTATTATCAAAATTGAAATGCACTTCTTGCCAGATGTGTACGTACCTTGTGAGGTTTGTAAGGGAGCCCGTTATAACCGAGAAACCTTAGAGGTTAAATACAAAGGCAAATCTATTGCCGATGTACTAGATATGACGGTAGATGATGCGGTTGAGTTCTTCAGTGCTATTCCGAAGATCAATCGTAAAATGGTTACCTTGCAAGAGGTAGGTTTAGGCTATATTCGTTTAGGTCAAGCCGCAACAACCTTATCTGGTGGTGAAGCACAACGGGTTAAATTAGCTACTGAATTAGCTCGTCGCAGCACAGGTAAAACATTGTACATCCTAGATGAACCGACTACAGGTCTTCACGCCGAAGATATTCGCAAGTTATTACACGTATTGCAACAACTCGTTGATGGGGGGGACACAGTTGTTGTTATCGAGCATAATTTAGATGTCATTAAGATGGCAGACCACATCATAGACCTTGGTCCTGAAGGTGGTAATCGTGGTGGTACTATCGTAGCTACAGGAACACCTGAGGAAATCGTGAAGGTGAAAGAAAGCTATACAGGCAAATTCTTAGGTCCTGTATTAGAACAGACTAAGAAATTTATGAAAGC
>JAWERH010000238.1:0-2743 GCA_032482215.1 Veillonella sp.
TCGCATTCATATTAACGCGTCCACACCGTATGACGTTGTCATCGAGGAAGGCGCTTTACAACGCATCACCGATTATATTAAACCGTTAAAACCAAATTGCCGTGTTATTATCGTCAGCGACAGCAATGTGGCACCGCATTATTTGGATTCTGTGAAAGCAAATATGGAACATGCCGGTTATACTGTTTGTGATTATGTATTCCCTGCTGGGGAAAGCTCAAAAAACGCTCATCAACTCATCGATTTAGTAGAATACATGGCGGCCCAATCATTAACGCGTAAAGATTTACTTATCGCTCTTGGCGGTGGCGTTGTAGGCGATATGGCCGGTTTTGCAGCAGCTACCTACTTACGTAGTATCGACTATGTACAGGTTCCTACCTCTCTTTTAGCCGCTGTAGATTCCTCTGTAGGTGGTAAAACGGCAGTCAATCTCGAAGCGGGTAAAAACCTTTGGGGTGCTTTCAAACAACCTATCCTAGTCCTCTGTGATCCTACAACCCTCAATACATTGCCAGACATGGAATGGAAAAATGGATGCGGAGAAATTATTAAATATGGTTTCCTCGATGTACCAGGTTTATTAACCCAACTCGAACATAAACCATTAATAAAGCATCGTGATAGCGTGAGTGCCGTCATCGCTCGTTGCGTTCAAGCAAAGGCGGATATAGTTGAGCAAGACGAACGTGAGTCCGGCGTTCGTGCCCTCTTAAACCTCGGTCATACCTTTGGTCATGGCATCGAAAAAGCGAGCCACTTTGAAGTCCATCATGGCTATGCTGTAGCTATCGGTATGGTCCTCATGGCACAAGGTGCTGTAAAACATGGAGAATTAGATGCAGAAGCATTAGAAAAATTAAAAGCACTCATCGAAGCACACGATTTGCCAACTACTACGACCATAACAAAAGAAGAAATCCTTGCAGCTGCTAAACACGATAAAAAAAGTGAAGGGGCAACTATAAAAATCGTAGTTCCTACAAGCTACGGCCATAGCGAACTCAAGGTTGTCACCCACGAGGAGTTGGCAACCTATCTTGATTAAGATAACTTATCTATTACGATTAAGTTATCTAAGGTTTCTAGCACCTACAACCTGCATAATTGTTATTTGTAATATAAGGTTTACCTAATATTTAAAGGAGATTTATATGCATTCCGTAACGAACGCCATCCCTACAGGAACGATTGCGTCCATTCCAGCAAAGGCACATGCACACCGCGCATTAATTTGTGCAGCCCTTGCTACCTCTCCATCTACTATATTATTGAGTCGTACCTCTAAGGATATCGATGCTACTATGGACTCCTTGCGAGGCTTAGGTGCTCACGTAGTATATGAAAATAAAATTGTTACCGTTACTCCTGGCCCCGCTCCTGCAAAGGGCAATGTAGTACCTCACGAATCAGGAACTACATTACGCCTTTTATTGCCTGTAGCAGCATCCATCTGTAATGATGTAGATGTAGATGCGAAAGGTCGTTTACCAGATCGTCCTCTAGAACCTATGCTAAGCGAAATGAAAGCGCATGGCGTAACATTCTCCCAAGATAAACCACCATTCACTATGATGGGGCGTCTTCAAGGGGGCAATTTCTCCATGGTAGGTGATGTAAGTAGTCAATTCTTCTCTGGTTTATTGTTGGCAGCCCCTCAAATCGGCTTATCTACTATTTTGGCGTGGAGGTAGAGCATACGTTACCTGATACAAACATCAACGAGGCTTTCACAGTCCCATTTGGTGCGTCCTTCATAGGTCGTGATAATTACCAAATCGAAGGAGATTGGTCTAATACAGCGATTTGGATGGTCGCTGCCGCTATGACAGGCAAACCAATTACGATTACAGGCATGAACAAAAACTCTGTACAAGCTGACCGCCGCATCATGCAAGTTATGATTGATGTTGGTTGTGATGTTGTATGGGATGGTATGAATGTAACGGTTACAGGTCGCGCTTCCAAGCCAATTCATGCAGACCTCGAGCAAATGCCAGATATGTTGCCTGTTATGGCCGCCCTTGCTTGCTCTATTTCTGGTGAAAGCTCCTTTATTAAGGGTGCTCGCCTACGTTTAAAAGAATCTGATCGCCTTGTAGCTGTTGCCAATCTCGTAAGAGACTTAGGCGGTACAGTGCGTGAAGAAGGCGATGACCTATACATCATCGGTAGTGGTATACTTAAAGGTGGACATGGCGATTGTGTAAATGACCATCGCCTCGTTATGGCAGGCACCTTGATGGCCCTCATCAGTGAAAACCCTATTACGTTAAAAGATAGCGAGGCTATCACAAAATCCTATCCACACTTCTTTGAGGACTGGAATTTACTAGGCGGTAATGCACAACCAGTTTAGATTTCTAATTGTATCTAGTGTAATCTAATAGATAATAGAAATAGTACATACTATATAGTAGGAGTTAATATAATGGCATCTAATTTCGGTAAAACCATACAGGTATCTACCTTTGGCGCCTCTCATGGGTACGCTATCGGCGGTATTGTAGAGGGTCTACCTTGTGGACATACCATCGATATCGATGAGTTAAAAGCCTTTTTAAAGCGCCGTGCACCAGGGCAAAATCAATTAACAACACAACGTAAGGAAGCCGATACACCTGAATTTTTAGCAGGTATGGTAGACGGCATGCTCAGTGGTTCTCCATTGGCATTTATGATCCGCAACACATCTCAACACTCTAGCGATTATAATAACTTACGTGATATCCCTCGCCCCTCT
>JAWERH010000239.1:0-1667 GCA_032482215.1 Veillonella sp.
TTCTCTTTAGCTACCTCTTCAATAATACGAAGAGGAGCATCCTGTGCAGCCGTTACAACAGGAATTTTAGATTTAATAATCCCTGCCTTGTGATGCGCAATCTCCTCAATAGTATCACCACAATACGCTTGATGGTCTATTGTTACATTGGTAATAACCGATACCTTTGGTGTCACGATATTAGTAGAATCTAGTAATCCACCTAAACCAACTTCCACCACCGCATAGTCCACATCTTGCTCTTTGAAGAACAAAAAGGCAGCGGCCGTCAAAATTTCAAATTGCGTTGGCGCTTCTATGCCGTTAGTAATAATAGTATCAACTGCCACTTTTACACGACTAATTATATTACCGAAGGCTTCCTCTGTTATATTTCCATCATTGATTTGAATTCGCTCCGTATAGGATTGAAGGTGAGGCGATGTAAATCGCCCCACCCGTAGTCCACTTGTAAACAGTGCGTAGGAAATATATGAGGTAACCGAGCCCTTACCATTCGTTCCTGTTACATGAACAATCTTATAGTCTTCTTGTGGATTCCCAAGGGCTTCCATAAGCACTGTAATTCGTTCAAGGCCAGGCTTAATACCGAATGAAGATGCCTGTTCTAAATAGGCTAAGGCCTCTTGATATGTCATATAAACCTCCTATTATAAGGTTTCAAGGAACGCTTCACGTTCCAATAACGCTTGTTGTTTTTGTTTATATTCTTCTAACTTTTCTTTTTCTTTTGCTACTACAGCTTCTGGAGCTTTTGCGAGGAAGCCTTGGTTAGACAATTTGCCTTCCAAACGGGAAATTTCTTTTTCCATTTGGATTTTTTCCTTTGCAATACGCTCTCTTTCTTTTTCACCGTCGATCAAGTCTTTAAGTAAGAGATATACTTCCATACCATTTACAACTGTTACAGTCGCATTTTCTGGTTTTGGATCATCGGCACCAAGAATTGTTACCTTCTCAGCCCAAGCTAATGTAACAAAGTAATCCCTATGATCTGCTACAGTTTGAGCTAATGCTTCATCTGTTGGTGCTACGATAACCTCAGCTTTTTTACCTAAAGGCACATTCATTTCAGCACGCATGTTACGAATACCCTTGATGGCATCCATCATAACTTCCATTTGACGTGCTGCACCTTCAAGATTATCAAACTTTAATGCTTCAGGCCATTTTGCAACAACGATGCTATCCCCTTCATGAGGTAAATGTTGCCAAATATGTTCTGTTACGAACGGCATAAATGGATGTAACAATTCAAGCATGTGACGCAAGATTGTTACAAGTAAATATTGAACTGTACGACGATCACGTTCATTACCATCGTTGTATAAACGAGGTTTAGCTAACTCAATATACCAGTCACAGTATGTGTTCCAAATGAAATCATATACAGAACTTGCAGCTTCACCCAACTCGAATTTATCGAGATTAGACGTTACACTTTGTACTGTTTCGTTATATTTTTGAACAATCCATTGGTCTGCTAATGTCAAATCATCTGCAGTTGGAACAAAGCTTTCATCATAATTTGTAAGATTCATCAATACAAATTTAGATGCATTCCAAATCTTATTGGCAAAGTTACGATTAGCCTCAACACGTTCCATATAGAAGCGCATATCATTACCTGGTGTGTTACCAGTAACAAGAGTAAAGCGCAATGCATC
>JAWERH010000240.1:0-2047 GCA_032482215.1 Veillonella sp.
TATAACGCGTAATAAGGAGACAAGAAATGGCACAAGTTAAAGTAACATTAACAAGAAGCTTAATCGGTCGTCCTGAAGATCAACGCGCGACAGTTAAAGCTTTGGGCTTGAAAAAAACTAATTCTCAAGTTGTAAAAGAAGTAACACCTCAAATCGAAGGTATGCTTCACAAAGTTAGACATTTAGTAAAAGTTGAAGAAGTTTAATACTGATAAGGAGGTGCACTGAATGAAACTTCATGAATTACAACCAGCTGCTGGTTCCAAAAAAGCTCGTACTCGTGTAGGCCGTGGTTTAGGTTCTGGCTTGGGTAAAACATCTGGTCGTGGTCAAAAAGGTCAAAACTCCCGTTCTGGCGGTGGCGTTCGCTCCGGTTTTGAAGGCGGCCAAATGCCTCTTTATCGTCGTTTACCAAAACGTGGTTTCAACAACGTTTTTGCTAAACAATATGCTGAAGTTAACGTAGAACAATTGAACCGTTTTGAAGACGGTGCAACAGTTGATCCAGTAGCTCTTATTGAAGCTGGTACATTGGAAACTAAAAACTTAACAGTTATCGCTAATGGCTTCACTAAATCTGCTGAAGAAAAAATTACAGCAGCAGGCGGAAAAGTAGAGGTGATCTAGGGTGCTAGATAGCCTCTCGAACATCTTTAAGATTACCGAATTACGTAATAAGATTCTTTACACATTAATGATGTTTGCCATCTTTAGAGCTGGTATCCACATTCCTGTTCCAGGCGTTGATGCGTCTGTTATCGAATCCTTGTTTACATCCGGTAACCTATTCGGTCTATTAGACTTGTTTGCTGGTGGTGCGCTTAGTAAGTTCTCTATCTTTGCAATGAGTATTACACCTTACATCAATGCTTCCATCATCATGCAACTGCTTCAGTCTGTAGTTCCTCAGTTTGAAGCATGGAGTAAAGATGGTGAAGACGGGCGTAAGAAAATAGCGAAGGTAACTCGTTATGGCACCGTAGTCCTCGGCTTTGTACAAGCCGCAGGCATGGCATTTGCTCTTAGAGCAAACAACGCTTTGGTAAATAATGATTTCCTTAGTGTATTCGTTGTGGCCATCATCCTAACAGCAGGCACATGCTTGTTGATGTGGATTGGTGAACAAATCACAGCATATGGTATAGGTAATGGTATTTCCTTGATCATCTTTGCTGGTATCGTAGCTCGATTACCAGATGGTTTAGAAACTATTTATCAATATATCCAAAACGGAACAATCAATATGTTCCAAGCATTCTTATTTGCTGTAATTGCTCTTGCGATGATTGCTGTCGTAGTTGCAGTTACACAAGGCCAACGTCGTATTCCGATTCAATATGCTAAACGCGTAGTAGGTCGTAAAATGTACGGTGGTCACTCTACATTCTTGCCGTTGAAAGTCAATCAGGCAGGTGTAATCCCAATTATCTTTGCGTCATCTGTGTTGATGTTCCCTGTGACAATTGCGCAATTTATTGACAATGAATATGTTCATAAAATTGCAGATCTATTTACATGGGGTACGCCGTTACAAACGGCATTGTATGCATTATTGATTTTTATCTTTACGTATTTCTATACTGCAATCTCTATCAACATTACAGATATGGCAGATAATATGAAAAAATACGGTGGTTTTATCCCAGGTATTCGTGCGGGTAAACCAACTGCTGATTATGTGGATAACGTGATGACCAAGATCACTTTGGCTGGCGCTGTATTCTTAGCTGTCGTTGCTATTATACCGAATTTCCTCGGTAGTATTACCGGCGTCCAAGGCGTATACTTTGGTGGTACGGCTCTCCTTATCGTTGTAGGTGTAGCACTTGATACAATGCAACAAATTGAGTCGCTCATGGTAACACGCCACTATAAAGGCTTTGTGAAATAGGAGGGAAACAATATGTATATTCTATTAATGGGACCTCCTGGTGCTGGTAAAGGCACTCAGGCAGCTCGACTTATTGAAAAATACGGTATTCCCCAAATTTCAACAGGTGATATGTTCCGCGCTGCGATTAAGAACGAAACACCTCTTGGAGTTGAG
>JAWERH010000241.1:0-7423 GCA_032482215.1 Veillonella sp.
TATCTCACAAAGGAGTGACATTCTAATGGCTAAACATATTTTGACTACACCAATTCAAGCATCTGATCTTAAAGGAATTAAAGCAGGGGATATTATTTACTTAAATGGTCATATCACAACATGCCGTGATGTTGCTCATCGTCGTCTAGTCGAATATGGACGGGAGTTACCAGTAGATGTTCGCGATGGTGCTATCTTACATGCAGGTCCAATCGTACGCGATCATGGTGACGATAAATTTGAAATGATTTCCGTAGGTCCTACTACATCTATGCGTATGGAAAAATTCGAGTACGAATTTGTAAAACAAACTGGTGTACGCCTTATCGTTGGTAAGGGTGGTATGGGTCCTGAAACCGCACGTGCATGTAAAGATTTTGGTGCTCTTCACTGTGTATTCCCAGCAGGTAATGCCGTACTTGCTGCTACAGAAGTAGAAGAAATCGAATCTGCGAACTGGCGTGAACTAGGTATGCCTGAAACCTTGTGGACTTGCCGTGTCAAAGAATTCGGTCCGCTCATCGTATCCATCGATGCGGAAGGGAATAACTACTTTGAAAATAAAAAAGTAGAATACAATGCGAAGAAAGATGAAGTGTTAGAAGAGATTTATAAACACGTAAGCTTCATTAAATAAATAAACACGTAAGCTTCATTAAATAATCGAATTGTGATCTTCAATTTAATAGGAGGATTATACGGATTTTGTACAATCCTCCTTTTTTGTACCCTTTTTTAGGTATATTACACGTATTGGGAGGTATTTATGGATACGAGTGTAATGATAACTCTTGGCTTCTTGGTATTTGCCATCGTCATGTTTGCATGGGAGAAAATTCCATTATCTATTACTGCTATGGTTGTAGCAGTAGGTTTGCACTTAAGTGGAGTCTTATCTGCTAAAGAAGCATTCGCCGGTTTTGTAGATCCAAATGTCTTACTATTTATGGGTATGTTTGTTATTGGTGAAGCTTTCTTTGCAACAGGCGTAGCCGTAGGCGTAGGTAATGTAGTTCATAAGTTTGCTAAAACTGAAACATCTTTACTCGTTGCAGTTATGATGATTACAGGTATTTTATCTGGTTTCTTATCTAATACTGGTACAGCTTTTAAACAAACTAAATTGTTGATGCCTCTTGTGTTTGCTGCAGCTATGGGTGGTAATATTTCACTTATCGGCGCTCCTGGCAATATGATTGCGCAAGCGGGCTTACAACAAGCGGGCCTAGGCTCTTTTGGTTTCTTTGATTATGGTCTAGTAGGTTTGCCAATTCTAATTGTTGGTACTATTTTCTATGCTACAATTGGTAAACGTTTCTTACCAGATGCTCCAAGTCATCAACCAGATGGTGCCTTTGAAGGCAATGACGATTATAGCCATGTACCGTCTCTTGGAAAAAATGGACTGCTGCAATTGTATTGATTTTGACAGTTGTTGCTATGATCTTTGAAAAACAATTAGGTGTAAAACTTTATGTGAGTGCCTGGATAGGTGCTCTTGTATTAGTTGCTACTAATGTTATTAGTGAAAGTGCAGCTGTTAGATCTATAGATATGAAAACAATCATGCTCTTCGCTGGCTCTATGGCCCTTGGGGACGCAATGGTTAAAACAGGTACTGGTTCTGTAATTGCAGATCTTATCGTAAACAGCCTTGGTGCTAGTCCATCTCCAATTGTTGTTCTAGTAGTAATCTTTGTGCTTGGTGTATTCATGACGAACTTTATGTCTAATACTGCTACCTGTGCATTATTGGTACCAATCGGTCTTAGCTTAGCATCTCAATTGGGATTCGATCCAAAAGCAGTGCTTGCAGCTATTGTAATCGCTAGCTCCTTAGCGTATGCTACCCCAATTGGTATGCCTGCGAATACTATGGTATACAACATTGCTGGTTATAGCTTCATGGATTATGTGAAAGCTGGTTTGCCACTCATCGTTGTATCTAGTATAGTAGCACTTATATTGTTACCAATTTTATTCCCATTTTAATGAGATAATATAAGTTTTTTAGAAAGAGCCCTAATGTATGCATTAGGGCTCTTTCTCATATGTGCAATAGGTAGGGATAAACGTATTAGATAATATAATTTAGCTATTAGATGTTTTAGATGTATTATACGTATTTGACGTATTAGATTTTCTATACGTCTTAGGCATCTTAGATCTATTAGATATATTACTAAAATTGTTAAGGATTAATATTAGACATACGTAATACTTTCATATATAATAGATTACTGTAGTTGTACAAATATACATCTACAGTAGACAATTAATATTAAATAGTAAATATTAGATAATATGTTAATAGTTGTTATATAGTTGATAGATGGCCATGGTGCCAAGGAGGCTTTATGTTAAGCGATATTGAGATTGCCCAACAGAATAAAATGGAAAAAATTCAGGTCATTGCCGATAAATGCGGTTTAACCCCTGAGAAGATTTCTTTTGATGCTATTCGTCGCTTAGAAGATAAGACAGATGGTAAATTGGTATTAGTTACGGCTATTACACCGACGCCAGCAGGTGAAGGGAAGTCTACAACGAGCATTGGTCTTGTACAAGGGTTACAAAAAATTGGCAAAAATGCTATTGCCACATTGCGTGAGCCATCCTTAGGTCCTGTATTTGGCATTAAGGGTGGTGCAGCAGGGGGTGGTTACGCTCAAGTTGTACCAATGGATGATATTAACCTTCATTTTACAGGTGATATGCACGCTATTACAGCAGCTAATAATTTATTGTCCGCTATGATCGACAATCACATCCATCAAGGCAATGAATTGCAAATCGATTTGCGTCAATTATCTTGGACTCGTGTTTTAGATATGAATGACCGTGCCCTTCGTAATGTTACCGTAGCACTTGGCGGTAAAGTGTGTGGTTTCCCACGAGAAGATCACTTCATGATTACTGTTGCTTCTGAAATCATGGCTATTCTTTGCTTGGCTAAAGATTTAGAAGATTTGAAAGAACGCTTTGGTCGTATCGTTATCGGCTGTAATTTAGCAGGTGAGCCTGTTTATGTTCATCAGCTAGGTTGCCAAGGTGCGATGGCCCTTCTTATGAAAGATGCTATAAAGCCGAATTTAGTACAAACATTAGAACATACACCAGCTATCGTTCACGGTGGTCCATTTGCTAATATCGCTCATGGTTGTAACTCCATCGTAGCTACAAAGCTTGGTCTTAAATTAGGCGATATCGTAGTTACTGAAGCTGGTTTCGGTGCTGACTTAGGGGCTGAAAAGTTCCTTGATATCAAATGTCGTTACGGTAATATTTTCCCTGATACAATTGTAATCGTAGCTACATTGCGTGCTCTTAAAATGCATGGTGGTGTGCCTAAACAAGAACTTAGCACTGAAAATGTTGAAGCTGTTACAAAAGGTTTCAGCAATTTGCAAAAAGCCATCGAAAATATGCGTTACTTTAATGTGCCTGTATTGGTAGCAATTAATAAATTTGCTACTGATACCGATGCAGAGATTGCTGAATTGACTCGTCTCTGTGATGACTTTGGTGTACCTGTAGAGCTCAATGAATGTTGGGAAAAAGGCGGCGAAGGCGGCATTGATATGGCGAAAAAGGTCGTAGAATTGCTTGAAGATTCTAAACCAACACCTAAATTCGTATATGATTTAGAAGATAGCTTAGAAGAAAAGGTAAATAAAATCGTTAAAACCATTTATGGTGGCGATGGCGTTATCTTTACAGATAAAGCTAAAAAGCAAATTAAACAATTAGCTGATTGGGGTCTTGATCGTTTACCTGTATGTATGGCAAAAACACAATACTCCTTATCTGATAATCCAGCTTTATTAGGGGCACCGAAAGGATTTACTATGCCTGGCCTTCCTAAACGTCCTGCCGCTCTTAATATGGATATCGAAGCAGATGGTACGATTAAAGGTTTATTCTAATATAAATTCCTTGTAGTACACATTTTCTTAACTACCCATAGGTAGTGTCTGCTTTCACTAGTTTATATAGTGTGTTACCTGTATATTTTTATAGAAATGACAAAGCGATAACAAGGATAGCTTGTTATCGCTTTTACATGAGGTCTTGTTATGAATTTAGTAGAACAACGTGTTGTACAGCTACTGCATCTAAAGAACCAACTCCAGGTGGTGGAGCCATTGCGGCCTTAACGGCTGCAACGGGGGCAGCATTAGCTGAAATGGTGGCGAATTTAACCTTTGGTAAAAAGGGATATGAAGATGTTCAATCTGACATAAAAGATCTTCAAGCTAAAGCGGAATCTATTCGTAATCGCATGCTCGAATTATCTCAAGCTGATGCAGATGTATTTAATATCTTTATGAATGCCTTAGGTTTGCCAAAGAATACAGATGAAGAAAAGGCTAAACGTACTGCCGCTATTCAACAAGCTTATAAAGATGCTGCAATGGTTCCCTTTGAAATCGGCGAGTTAGCCTATCAAATCTTTGATTTAGCAGAGCTAGCATCTAAAAAAGGTAATCAAAATCTTATTACTGATGGTATTATTGCTGCAATCAATGCTCGAGCTGCAGTAAAGGCAGCATTCCTAAACGTACGTATTAATTTATCAGGTATTAAAGACGAAGCATTTGTAGTTGATATAACCACAAAAATGAATGCTATTGAAACAGGTTTAGATGATAAAGAAGCGGCAATTATAGCGTTATATGTATAGCCAGCTCAAAATAGCAGTTTAAAACAGCAGATTAAAATAACAAGATATACGACTGTATATACTAATCAATAATACCGTGGATGATTTCGAACGATTAAGGTTTTTAAAAAATTAATGTTCGGAAAAATATCGAAAGAGAACTTATTATTTCTTTTAAAAATAATGAGTTCTCTTTTTTCTATTGTTAAAATCCGAACGATAGTGTAAAATAAATGGGTGTTATTTCGAGGTTTGATGTAGGAGACATTATGACAGATCAAAAACAAATGAATACGGTCGATAGTATGTTGCCAATACCACAGCTCTTTGCCTTTGGTTTACAACACGTACTGGCCATGTATGCAGGTGCCGTTGCTGTACCTATTATTGTGGCACAGGCCATGAACTTACCTATGGAAGATTTGATTCGATTAATTACAGCGGACTTATTTACCTGCGGTATTGCCACATTAATCCAAACATTAGGTTTTGGTAAAATTGGTGGACGTATTCCTATG
Organism: Veillonella sp.; assembly: GCA_032482215.1. Lineage (GTDB taxonomy): Bacteria > Bacillota > Negativicutes > Veillonellales > Veillonellaceae > Veillonella. The sequence goes on from JAWERH010000241.1 coordinate 5,182, forward strand.
ATCCAAGGTGTTACCTTTGCTTCTGTTGGACCTATGGCCATGATTGGTGCTCAGCATGGTATGACTGCTATTTATGGTGCTATTATCATAGCCGGTTTATTTACCTTCTTGATAGCTCCCTTCTTTAGTCGTCTTATTCGCTTATTCCCACCTGTAGTTACAGGTACAATTATTACCATTATCGGTATTAACTTGATGCCAGTTGCTATTAATTGGATGGGCGGGGGTATAGGTAATCCTCAATTTGGTAGTTTTACTAATATTGGACTAGGGTTCCTTACCTTTTTAATTGTCATATTTGTTTATAAATTTGCCAAAGGACTCTTTAGTAATCTTTCTGTACTAATTGGTTTGATTGCAGGTACAGCGATTGCGTTTGCCATGGGCGTTACAAACTTTGATGAAGTTGGTCGTTCCCACTGGATTGCGTTTATTGAGCCTTTCTATTTCGGGTTACCAACCTTTGATGGTAGAAACAACTGGTGATAGTATCGCTATTGGTGAAATCGTAGATAAGCCAATTGGTCGTAAAGAACTTGCTTCTATTATTCGTGCTGATGGGGTATCTACAATTATTGGTGGTATTCTTAATAGCTTTCCTTACACAGCATTCGCTCAAAATGTTGGTCTTATTGCCGTAACAGGTGTTAAGAGTCGCTTTGTTGTAGCTGCATCTGGTGTAATCTTAATTTTATTGGGGTTATTCCCTAAATTAGCGGCTATCGTAGCTAGCATTCCGAATGCCGTGTTGGGCGGTGCTGGTATTGCCATGTTCGGTATGATCGTTGCTAGTGGTATTCGTTCCTTAGGAAAGGTTAGCTTTGAAGGCAACCATAATTTAATGCTCGTAGCTATCAGTATTGGTGTAGCTATGATTCCAATTGCAGCGCCAAACTTTTATGCTAATTTCCCTGCGTGGGCACAAATTATTTTAAAATCTGGTATTACTTTCGGTAGTATTATGGCAATTTTGCTTAATTTACTACTTAATGGTGTTAATCGTGGTGACGAAATTAAAGAAATGGGTCGCCGATAAAAATTACTAAAAAGAACTCTGTTCCTTGGAGCAGAGTTCTTTTTTTAGTGATTAAATTCACAGGAAATTTGTGTGAATACTATGCTATAATAAATAGATAATTGTAGAAAAATTTTGTGATGCTTTCAGTAACATGAAAATTATAAAAATGACTGCAATTACATATTGAAATAAAGTTATGTATATATGTATATATATGGTATGTTCCCATAAGAAGGGAAGGGTTACATGGCAGACGGAAAAATTATTGCTATCTCCATTAGTGAGAGAAAAGGGCAAAAGAAACATAATATTGAATCCGCTAATCTTATCGTAGATCACGGTATGGAAGGTGATGCGCACGCAGGCAATTGGCATCGTCAAATCAGCTTGCTTGGTATTGCAAGCATCGATCATATGCGTGCCCAAGGTGCGGATGTAAAACCTGGTGATTTTGCAGAAAATATCACTGTTGAAGGTATGGTGCTTTACGAATTGGCTGTAGGCACACAATTACAAATTGGTAAGGATGTAATTCTTGAAATTACTCAAATTGGTAAGGAATGTCATCATGGCTGTGAAATCATGAAACAAGTAGGATCTTGTATCATGCCTACACAAGGCATCTTTGGCAAAGTCCTTAAAAATGGTACGATTCACGTAGGTGATGAAGTATCTATTATCAAATAACTTAGTCGTACAAACGAGGTGTGTTATGAAAGACGCATGGGGCCGTACAATTGAATATGTACGTCTGTCACTGACAGATGCGTGTAATTTTTGTTGTCCCTATTGTCGACCTGCTGAAATTACACCTCAAAGTCAAACCCAATTATTATCAGTTGATGAATGGATGACTATTTTAGGTGCCTTCCATCGTATCGGCGTGAAAGCGGTACGTTTAACTGGTGGCGAGCCATTGCTATATCCTCATATTGAAGAGCTTTTAACTCGTATTAAGGATACTGGTTGGGCATCTCGAGCACAACGATTGAAAAAACTTGGTTTGAACCGAGTGAATATCAGTTTAGATTCTCTTGAAAGTGATGCCTTTGCCACTTGTGTAGGCAAAGAGGGGCAGCTAGATTCCGTATTAGATGGTATTCGCAGTGCTATTAGCGAGAATTTTAAATCAGTAAAGATTAATACCGTATTATCTCGCCATTGGTCTGATGATGAAGTTAAATCTTTATTACAGTATGTAGAAAAGTGGCCTGTTGTATGGCG